>JBJOIA010000148.1:0-4850 GCA_046047395.1 Bacteroidota bacterium
TTAACTTCTGAAAATTTACTGAATTTTTTAAATCTTGAATCAAAAAAAGGATTTTGGGTTCTAGCTTCTGTATTAATTGCTGGAGCTTTCCATATATTTTTAAATTTTTCAAGTTTGAAAATTCCATCAAAAACTACATCAGCCTTTAAATTAGTTGGTAGAAATATTCAGAATTTCCACGAAAAATTCATATCCCTCAGCATTTTTGATAAACTAATCGCCCTATTATTTTTTGGTTCTTTTATTTTTATCCAATCTGTTCAATTAGGTTTATTCTATTCAATAAACCCATTTGATTTAACAGTTGATTATCCTATTAAAGACATCAATTCCTTTGAAATCTTTCCCCATTTATTCAATAGTTTAAATTTAAGATGGTTTAGATTTCATTATATTTTGGCATTTTTAATTAATGGAATTGCCATTTATGGTATCACGAAGAAATTGAATTTTTCGAAAAAAACACGTTTAATTACTAGTTTTATCTGTTTTTTTATTCCTACATTTTTATACGATACCATTAATTTAAATCCTGAAATTTTCACCAATGCCTATTTGGCTGTAGCAATCTATTTCTTGGTTGGTTTATATGAAGAATTCAATTTAAGAAATATATATCTTTTAATTCTGACAATAATTATAGGTATTTCAAATGATTTAAACTTCAATAATTTATTACCTGCATTATTAATAATATTTATTTTCACCTTATTTAAACAAAGAAATTTCTATTTTAAATTTATTCTTCATTCGGTTTTTGCTCTTATTATTTATTATCCAATTTTGATGAATATAGAGCATCGAAATACAGCCTTTACTGAAATTTTCCAATTAAAAAATTTAGCCTTTCTTTCATCCTTAGTATTACCAAGCTTCATAATATTGTTTCTTGCTCGGCAAAAAGATTTTCTTTATCTCTTGTTAATTGGTTTTTTAGCAACAAATGCCTCATCCATTTTATTCTTAATTCCAATTTCTGGTTTATTCATCGAGGTATTAGAGAAAAGAACAAGTTTGACCAAAGCGATGATGTTAATAATCACTCTTTCAATTATTTTCTCAGCCTTTTTTAATCTATTTATCTGATTTTATGATTAAAGGCAGATTCTATACTTGTATGGTTTAGTTTTCTTGTTTATCCTTTATAAATTGCTTAATCAAAATAAATTCTGTAAATGAATATTAAAGAAAATATATTAGAAGGTATTCGATCGATAAAAGGCAATAAATTAAGAACGGTTCTTACCGCATTAATTATTTCTTTTGGAATAACCTCTTTAGTTGGTATATTAACAGCAATAGATGGAATTCAAAGTTCTGTTAATAATTCTTTTTCAAGTTTAGGAGCAAATTCATTCGATATAAGAAACCAAGAAGCTAGGGATATGCGGAATAATGGTCGACAAAGAAAGAGATTTCCTGAGATTTCATACCATCAAGCAAAAAGATATAAGCAAGAATTTTCTAAAAAAGGAAATGTTACCCTAAGTTCAAGGGTAACAGGAAGTGCAATTGTTAAATTTGAATCGAATAAAACCAATCCCAACACCTCTATTTTTGGAGTAGATGATAAATATCTTTCTATTAAAGGATTTAAAATAGGAGAAGGTAGATATTTTAATCGAAGTGAAATTGAAAATAGTCGTACGGTTTGTATACTTGGGCAGGACATTGTTACGGAGATTTTTAATGGTAAATCTCCATTGGATAAAGAAATTAGTGTAAGTGGTTTAAATTTAAAGGTTATCGGTGTATTAGAAAAGAAGGGTAATACCATGGGCGGAGGGAATGACCGAGTAGTTTGGGTACCTTTAGAAACAGGAAGAAATCTAGCAGCAGGAAGATCTTTAACTTTTGATATTACAACTTCCTCCGAAAATATAACTTCTCTGGATGATTTTATGGAAGAAGCAAGAGGAGTCATGCGGATGGTCAGAATGGATAAAATAGGAGAGGAGGATTCATTTATTCTTGAAAAAGCGGATGCAGTAGCTGAAAGTTTTGAGTCAATCACTGGAGGTTTAAGAATAGGGGGTTATATCATAGGTTTTGTTACTTTATTAGGTGCATCAATTGCATTGATGAATATAATGATGGTGTCTGTAACTGAAAGAACAAGAGAAATCGGTATAAGGAAGTCTTTAGGGGCAACACCGAATAAAATTCTTTTTCAATTTTTAATAGAAGCTATCATTATCTGTATCATTGGAGCTTTAGGTGGATTTATATTTGCTATTCCTATTGGTAATCTTATCGCCTCTGGAATAAGTGAAGGAAATTCAAGTTTTATTGTTCCTTGGGATTGGATGATATTGGGCTTAATTGTCTGTGTTTTAGTAGGTTTATTTTCTGGAATTTATCCTGCTAAAAAAGCAGCAGCCCTTGACCCAGTAGAATCTTTACGATACGAATAAATAATTCTTGGTAAATTAATTATTTACCATTACATTTGCATCTCAAAATTGCCATGCCCAGATGGCGGAATTGGTAGACGCGCTGGTCTCAAACACCCGTGGGAGCAATCCCGTGCCGGTTCGACTCCGGCTCTGGGTACAGTCGGGAATAAACTAAATTTTAGTTCTATTCCCGATTTTTTTTGCCTAAATTTATACAATCACACTAATTAAAATTATATGGAAATTATTACTTTAATTCTTATTGGCCTTTGCCTTATAGTCTTAATACTTTTATATGTAAAAGGTCAAAAAAATAATCCTGAATCCATTATTGATGGGATGAGAGCCTTGTTGCAAACAGAATTAAAAGAAAATCGAATCGAACTTTCCTCCGCTTTAAAAGAAAATAGAGAAGAGCTTTCTGCCGGTTTGGATAAATTAACCCAAAAATTAGAGGAAAAGCTTAATCAAATTAGTGAGGGTTTAAATAAGAATGCGAAGGAAAATAGAGAGGAATTGACAGCTTCTTTAAAAAACTTTGGTGAAATATTTTCACAGAATGTTCGCGAGTTCAACGAGCTTCAAAAGCAAAAATTTGATGCAATGGCCACGAAGCAAGATGATTTAGTGAAATCTACAGAACAGAGATTGGAGAAAATGCGAGAAACGGTAGATGAAAAATTACATAAAACCCTGGAGGAAAGATTAGGGCAATCGTTTAAAATTGTCAGCGAAAGGTTAGAAGCAGTACAAAAGGGCCTAGGGGAGATGCAAAATTTGGCAAATGGAGTAGGAGACTTGAAAAAGGTTTTAAGTAATGTAAAAACACGTGGAGTTTTAGGAGAAATTCAATTAGGTAATATTTTAGAACAAATAATGGCACCTGAGCAATATGAAACAAATGTAAAAACCAAGTCTGGTTCGAATGACCATGTTGAATTTGCCATTAAACTTCCAGGGAAGGATGACCAAGGGAAGGAGATATATTTACCTATAGATGCAAAATTCCCTCAAGAAGACTATGTCAGATTACAATCAGCTTATGAAGTTGGAGATACTGTTGGAATTGAAAATGCGAATAAATCCTTAGCGCAAAGCATCAAAAAATTCGCTAAAGATATAAGGGATAAATATATAGATCCACCTCAAACTACAGATTTTGGCATTATGTTTTTACCAATTGAAGGATTATTTGCAGAGGTTGTAAGACAACCTGAATTAGTAGCCACTCTTCAAAGAGAATATAAAATTATTATTACAGGGCCAACCACACTTGCAGCTATGCTAAATAGTCTTCAAATGGGCTTTAAAACCTTAGCAATACAAAAAAGAAGTAGTGAGGTTTGGCAAATATTAGGGGCCGTAAAATCTGAATTCGGTAAATTTAGTGGTGTTTTAGAAAAAGCTCAGAAGAAAATTAGTGAAGCAAATAAAGAGTTGGATAATTTAGTGGGAACTCGCTCTAAAATGATGTTGTCTAAATTAAAGAAAGTGGAAGAATTACCTACATCTCAAAGTGTTGAATTATTAGAGGGAACCATTGAATTAGAAGAAGAAGAGGAATTTGATACTTCAGAGGAATAAAATCGATTTAATATGAATATTTTAATTACAGGTACAACCGGAATGGTTGGTAAAGGTGTCTTATTAGAAGCATTAATTGATGAACGAATTTCCCATATTAAATTGATCAATAGAAAAAGTATTGGAATAGTTCATCCTAAAATTAAAGAAATTATTCATGAAGATTTTCAAAATATTTCATCAATTGAAGATCAGTTAAATGAAATAGATGCCTGTATATTTTGTATGGGTGTGAGTTCTGTTGGTTTAAAGGAAGCAGAATTCAATAAACTTACCTTCGATATTGTTAAGGAATTTGCTGACAAACTTTATGAATTAAACCCTAATTCACAATTCAGCTATATTTCTGGTTCTGGAACAGATAGTTCTGAAAAAGGGAAATTAATGTGGGCTAGAATTAAAGGGAAAACAGAAAATTATATTTTAAATAAAGGATTTAAATCTTCTTTTGCTTTTAGGCCTGGAATTATTATTCCAGAAAAAGGCATCCAATCTAAAACCAAAATTTATAATGCAGCTTATATCATTCTTAGACCTTTTTTTCCATTATTTAAATTATCAAAAAATGTAACTACCACCACAAAATTAGGAAAGGCAATGTTAAATATTATTTTTAAACAACCAGGAGATAATCATTTTGAAAATTCAAGAATTAATGAATTAGCCGAATTTAAATAATTTTATTCATTTCTTCCTTCCATTTAGTATAAGCATCCTTGGTTTGAGATAAACTTTCTTTTTGAGGTTCAACAATTTTATTTATTTCAATCGTTTCTGTTGCTTGCTCAGGAGAATTGAAAATAGAAATAGCTACCCCTGAACCTAATGCTGCTCCAAAAGATCCATCTGCATTCATCAATTTTACAGGTA
>JBJOIA010000149.1:0-8019 GCA_046047395.1 Bacteroidota bacterium
TCCATTCCTGGAATGAAAGAAGTGGCTTTGGAATTGAATTCTCTTTCTAAATCGCATAATATGGCGGGATGGAGAATTGGGGCAGTTTTTGGAAGGAAGAATTATTTAGAACCTGTCTTGCGCTTTAAGTCCAATATGGATTCAGGGATGTTTTTGCCACTTCAAGAGGCTGCTGCTTTGGCCTTAGAACAAGGCAAGGAATGGTTTGAGGAATTGAATTTGGAATATGAAAAAAGACAAATCCTTGTTTTTGAATTATTGGATTTAATTGGTGCTAGCTATGATCCTAAGCAAACGGGTATGTTTGTTTGGGCCAAGAAAGGCGAAAATTTTGAATCTGGATACCAAGTTTCTGATAAATATTTATACGAATATGGAATTTTCATAACCCCAGGGGGAATTTTTGGTTCCCAAGGGAATGATTATATTCGCATTTCCTTATGTTCTAAGGAGGCGGTATTCCAACAGGCTATCAATAGAATTAAGCAAGATGAAAAAATTTAATATAGGGTTTATCGGGATGGGTTTGATTGGCGGATCCATGTCTTTGGATCTAAAGGCCAATGATTTTGCCGATCAATGTTTTGGATTAGATTCAGGAAGAGCTAGCCAAAAGAAGGCCCTTGAATTAGGATTGGTAGACGAATTAGTGAACGAAGATAGTTTGATTCAAAAATCCGATATTATTATTGTAGCCGTACCGGTCGACAATACCGTAGCTATTTTACCAGATATTCTTTCTAAAATAGGGAATGACAAAATTCTTATTGAAGTGGGTTCTACGAAAAGTCCGATTGAAGAATCGGTGAAAGGACATCCGAATAGAAGGAGGTTTGTGAGTACCCACCCGATGGCAGGAACAGAATTCTCTGGCCCGGAGGCGGCCATTCGAGATTTGTTTAAGGGGAAAAGGGGAGTCATTTGTGATAAACAAGATTCTGATTCAGATGCTGTAGAAATAATAGAATCTTTGTACAGAGATGGATTGAAAATGCAGTTGATTTATATGAATTCCAAAGAGCATGATGTACATACTGCGTATATTTCGCATATATCTCATATCTGTTCTTTTGCTTTAGCGAATACCGTTTTAGAGAAAGAGAAAGATGAAAAGCGAATATTTGAATTGGCTTCTACCGGATTTGAATCGACGGTTCGTTTGGCCAAATCATCGCCAGAAACTTGGATACAAATATTCCATCAAAATCAGGAAAATTTATTGGATGTTTTGGATGAGTATATCAATACTTTATTAAAATACAAAGGCCTTCTCTTATCCGAATCCTATTCAAAACTCAAGGATGAATTAGCGAAGGCCAATGATATTAAGAGGATTTTGAAATAACCCCCCCCTCCCGTTATTATTTTCCTAATGAAAAAGGTAACCAGGTATTATTCTTTGGATTTAAATCTGGTAATTTCTTGTCTGGGTCGATTACTACGGATTTAATTAATCCTTTTCCTTCTGTTTTGAATTCCCAAGTATCTCCTCTTTGCCAGATTTCAACAGGGAAGCTGTAGGTTTTATCAGTCCCATCCATCCAACTTACACGTACTTCTGTTGGAAGTGCCATGCGGTCCAAATTACGGATAGTAATTACTGCGCCCTCTTCTGGTTTTTGATTGATATATTGAACTTTTTCAACCATTTGGTCTAATGTCCATGTTTCAAAGAACCATTCTCTCCAAAACCAATTTAAATCCTCTCCCGAACCATCTTCCATCGCTTTGAAGAAATCGAATGGAGTAGGGTGTTTGAATGCCCAATCCTTGATATATTGTTTAAAAGCATAATCAAAACGATCTGGACCTAAAATAACCTCTCTTAATAATTCTAGTCCAAACCCTGGTTTCATATAAGCTAAGATTCCTAAATTTCTCGCCTGCTGAACATCTGGGATGGTCATGATTGGTTCTAATTTCTCATTGAATAGATAGTTTTTCAACATATCCATAGTATAACGATTTTTATATTCCCCCTTATTGAAGGCATTTGCCGAATGGATATTGATAAAGGTATTAAATCCTTCGTCCATCCATGGGAATTTTCTTTCATTAGATCCAACAATCATTGGGAACCAGTTATGCCCGAATTCATGGTCTGTTACCCCAAATAAACTTTCTCCTTTATCTTTGTATCCACAGAAAATAATTCCAGGATATTCCATTCCAGAAACCGTTCCGGCCACATTGGTGGCTGCAGGATAGGTAAATTCATATAACCAAGAAGAATAATATTCAACGGAAGCTTTAATAAATTCCGTGGATCTTTCCCAACCATCCTTACCAATTGATTCCTTTGGATAGGCAGAAATTGCTAATGATTTTTTTCCTGAAGGAAGATTGATATTGGCTGCATCAATGATAAATGCCTTCGATGAAGCCCAAGCCACATCTCTCGCATTTTCAATTTTAAATTTCCAGGTTAATTTATCTTTATTTGGTCTGGAACTTGGATCATTTACCTCATTTTCCGAACGAATAATGATTGTTTCTTCTGAATTTTTTGCCTTATTCCAACGGTCTAATTGCGTTTTAGTATAAACGTCTTGTGGATTCATTAATTCTCCAGATCCAACAATTATTTGAGAGGCTGGAGCAGTGATAGAATATTCATAATTTCCATATTCAAGATAAAATTCACCTGCCCCTAAATAAGGAAGCGTATTCCAACCTTCAATATCATCATAAACACAAACTCTTGGATACCATTGGGCAATCGTAAATATCTCACCATTTTCAGTTTCTTGAATTCCCATTCTATCTGAACCATCCTCAGGTGAAATAAAAGAGAAATTCATGCTAATGGTTGTTTTACCTTTTTTCTTTGCCAAAGGTTCTGTCAAACGAATCTGCATTCTTGTATCTTCAATAATATAATTCGCAGGTTTGCCATCTATCATTACATTGGAAATTTCATATCCTCCATCGAATGTTAGATTTCCAAATCTACCTCCTGTAATTGGAGTAGTTTTTGTCCCTCTTGAATCCAAACTAAAGGAATTTTGGTCCAATTGCAACCACAAGAACGGCAAATCTTCAGGAGAGTTATTCTTGTAGATTATCTCCACATTTCCTTGAATCTTTCTCGTTTGATCATCAAAATCAACTTTGATTTTATAATCTGCTGAATTCTGCCAATATTCAGGTCCAGGTCGACCTGACCCTGAACGATATAGGGAATTATATTGAAAATTTTCTAATGGGTGAAATAATACTTTATGGTCATATTTAGACTCTACTTGTGCGATAGCAGTCATGCTAAACATGAACATGCTCATTATTAAAAATATTTTTTTCATATTCTAAATTTAATTAATCTTTAAATATCGTTAAAATTTCTGAATCTAAAAGTCTTTTTGATAGTCCTAATGTTTTAACGAATTCATAATGGAAATAGAATTTCATGGTATGATATTTATCTTCATAAAATTCTCTATCACTTGCTGGGGCTCCTGACTCTAGTTTTTCTACCGCTATTTGTCCTTGTTTTAGCCATTGCCATCCCACCACAATTAAGCCAAAATATTCCATGAATAAGGTAGAATCGGCTAAGAATTCATCCACTTTTCCTGTCATGGCAATTGCCAATTTTGTTTCAATAACCTTTTGCATGGTGCCTAATTCTTTTCCTAATTCAACTGCATATTTTTCAGTTTTAGGATTTTTCATCGCTTTTTCGATATCCGCTTGAATCATTTTTCCTAAAGCCATGATGGCTTTTCCACCCTTTGCAGGAATTTCTCTTCCAAGGATCGTTAAACCGTGAATACCAGTGGTGCCTTCGTAGATCGACATAATTCTTGCATCTCTAGCCATTTGTTCTAGAGGAAAATCTTCTGTATATCCATATCCTCCAAGTACTTGTAAACCTAAATTTACGGATTGAATTCCTGCCTCTGCAGGATAGGATTTTGCCAAAGGAGTTAATAAATTTAGAATATCATGGTAAGTTTCCGCCTCTTCCCCCTCCAAACATTTCGAATAATCATCAAATAATAAGCATTGAAACAATAAGCCCATCGCTCCCTCAACAATCGCTTTTTGAGTATAGAGCATTCTTTGAACATCCGGATGATTTTTAATTAAAGTTGGTTCTGCTTCCGGATCCTTATTTGTTAATAATCTACCTTGAGCTCTTTCATTTGCATATTGTTTTGAAAAAAGATAGGCAGCAGATGCAATATAAGCACCGCCTAATCCAACCCCAATTCTAGCCTCATTCATCATTTGGAACATGTATTTTAGTCCCATATTTTGTTCTCCCACTAAATATCCAATACTTTCGCCGTCATCTCCAAAAGATAAATGAAGGGCCGGACAAGATTTTTGTCCCATTTTATGGAATACACCTATTGATTTAACAAAATTTGAACTTAAAGAGCCATTTTTTTCAATTCTTTTTGGTACAACAAAAAGGGAAATGCCTTTGGTACCTTTTGGGGCACCATCGATTCTTGCTAAAACTAAGTGAATGATGTTTTCTGAAAAATGATTATCTCCACCAGAAATGAATATTTTTTGTCCTTTAATCGAATAGGATCCATCATCTTTCGGGGAAGCGGATGTGACCACATCATTCAAAGAAGAACCTGCTTGGGGTTCTGTAAGACACATGGTACCTAACCATTTTCCAATAAGCATATTTGGAACAAATTGGTCTTGTAATTCCTTTGAGCCAAAACTTGCAATCAGATGGGCTGCACCATTGGCAAGGCCGGTAAACATGACAAAGGAATTATGGGCTGCACCACGGATAAATTCATTGGCACCTGCTACAATTGAAGGTAATTGTTGTCCACCTTTTTCTAAGGTAAATGTAGCACCAATCATACCTGATTCACCTAATTCCTTAACATAAGCCTCTACGCCAGGGTGTACTTGTACGGTATCACCCTCAAGTTCTGCGGGTTTTCTGTCTGAGTCTACATAATGCGGACGAAGATGTTTTTCTGCGATTGCATCACCAGCGTCTAGCACCATATCAAACATATCGGGCGCATAATCTGCGTAATATGGATAATTACACAGTGAACCATAATTCATAACTTCCTTTAAGATGAAGTCCAAATTCCGACGATCATATTCTCTTGCCATAGTGATAAATGTTTGTTAGCAGAAAGTTATAAAATAAAAATTTATTATGCAAGCATACTATTTTTTATAATTGTCTGCATCAATAATAAGGTTAATACCAGCCATGAAAATGATCAGGGAGAATGTGCCATACAATAGGTAAGGATTACCCTGAAATTTTTCGAAGCCAGCATCAATTGCCATAGAAAGGCCTGTGCCAGTAAGTAGTATACCAGAAATAGCTTGAATTAACCAACGTTTTTTCATGAATGAAGTTTAGAGATTGGTTGATGCAGAGGGGAAGGATCTACGCACTCCCAAAAAGAACAGAACCCTTATTTTACTCAAATGGGTATTTTTACAAATAAATCTATTTTAAAGTACAATATAGTCAAAAATATATTGAATTAGATTGAAAGAATTTGAATCCAATTGCAATAATGTGGGCTAAATGTGGGCTAAATTTTTTAAATTTGGAAAAAGAAGACTCAAAATGGCCTCAATTAATTTTATCCTTCAAGGTACAAAAAATCCTGCTGTTATCTATATCAGACTTAGGGATGGAAGAAAGCTAGATTTAAAAGCTAAAACTAATTTCCATATTAATCCAGACAATTGGGATGCAATTGAACAAAGACCTAAAAAGAAACTTCTTAAGGATATTGATTTTGCAAATTTAGATACAGATTTGAGTAAGCTGAAGGTCTCCTTACTTGCAGAATACAACAAATCAAAGGGATTAGCGATTGATTCAAAATGGCTAAATGAGTTCATTAATCCAACTGAAGTTGAATCAAAATACCCCCTAAATTTAGTTGATTATATTGATACTTACATACAATTTAAAAAAAACGATGTTAAGCCTAGAACGATCCAAAAATGCAAAGGAATAAAAGAACTGCTTATTCGATATCAAAAAGACACTGGGTCTGTAATATATATCAAAGAAGTAAATCAAGATTTCAAATTGAATTTAGAGAATTATTGTGAAAAGAAGGGGTATGCAAGAAATACTACCTCCAAAAACCTAACGTACATAAAGGCTTTTTGTAACCACGCAAAAGCTAATGGACTGTTAACTCATTTTCAATTAGAAAATTTGAAGATTAAATATGTTAAGTCCCAGCATATATTTTTGAATAACGATGAATTAACAAAAATAGAAAGTTTAGAAGACTCCAAATTAACTGCTGGATTAGTTAATGCCAAGTATTGGCTGTTAATAAGTTGCTATTGTGGACAAAGGGTTTCTGATTTTATGCGTTTTACAAAATCAATGATTAGATATGAAAAAAATAGAAAAGGTGAACTAAAGCCATTATTAGAGTTTACCCAAGTCAAAACAGGAAAAATTATGACCATACCGCTGCACTCAAAGATTATCGAAATATTAGAAAAGTTTGATGGCAATTTTCCTAAAAAAATCTCAGACCAACGTTATAATGATCATATTAAGAATGTTTGTAAAGCAGCGGGAATCGATGAATTAACCCTTGGAAAGTTATATAACCCCAAAACTAAACTGCAAGAAGAGAAATTATATGAAAAGTATTTATTAGTTTCATCCCACATTGGAAGAAGGTCATTTGCTACAAACAATTATGGGGTAATTCCTACTACATTTTTGATGCATATGACTGGACATGCAACAGAATCCATGTTTTTAACCTATATTGGTAAAAGCAATAAGGATATAGCCATTGAAATGACTGATTTCTTTTGAAATAATATTAGAATCTATAAATGCAAATTGAATGATAATAATTTTAAATGATTTAGGTTATGATAGGATGTACGTTTAAAGAATATTTAGTACGTTTTGAAAATGATTTAGCTAATCATTTAGTCGAATTTGAAGATCATTCGCTAATTTCATTTATAGATAATCAAAAAATTTTATACAATTTATATCAACAATATTTATATGAAATTTTTGGAGCGCTGATGATTTACAATGAAGAAAATGCATCTAAAGTATTTCTTGAAAGCAATATTTTCAATGGTTTGAAAAAATTAGATATCGAATCATACCAATATATTATAATTGAAGAAAAACCAAATGTTTCCCCAAAAGGATCATATTTATATGTAGCTAAAGTTGGTGAAATTCGTTCTGAATTTTTAGTAAGAGTAAACTTAACCGCTTTAAAAAATATTATAGCAAGGACAAATAGAATATTAGAATATTTGGAAGAAAAAGAATTAGAATTCCAAAATATAAAATCAACAATAGATGATAAATCCATAATTGAATCTGGAGAATTTGAAATAAAAACAGAAACAGACCCAAATCAACAAATTATTGATGAACACTTAGGCCTCTTTAAATCATACATATCTGAAGCAGATTACAAAGCTTTATCCAACTCATTGATTCAATACTTTAAAACAGGTAATTTCCCTAAACTTAAAAAATCGATAGATTTTGATCCAATAAATAAGAAATGGATCGGATGGGCTTTAAAAGTAATTCATAAAAAGTGCACTCGTAAGAAATTAAGTATTGAAATGCTCTTTTTTGCCAAAGAAAATATAAATTTATTTAAAGAAGAAAATATTAATAAGGAGAATTTTCGAAATTCAAGTTTTTACAAATCTTTCACTGAAAAACCTAATTCATATAAATACCGGGAAATCCACCAAAAACATCTAAAAAACCACTAAAAACACTTTTTTTAGCCCTTTTATCCACCAAAACCACTTCAGAATTTTGTGCTTCATTTAAATCAAATTGTATGATACAAAAATCTGTATTACTCGAAACCCTATCGGTTGATGAATTAGATCAACTAATAGGCAAGTCCGTCAAAAACGGAATCACCGAAATTCAACAGGAATTTCATTCAAAGCATCAATCCGAAGAACTCCTTACCAGGCAGGAAGCATGTGAATTTTTGAAAGTCGATAGCTCCACATTATGGGCTTGGACCAACAAAAAGAAAA
>JBJOIA010000150.1:0-2764 GCA_046047395.1 Bacteroidota bacterium
ATTAGAATAATATTTAAATAAAATGAAATCAAACTAATTTTTTATGATTTTAAAATTTATTTGAAAGTCGATATAAACTAAAATAGTCAATAAAATTAATAAATAATACTTAAAACTTTCATTATTCAAATCACTTAAATTAATAGATTTTGAAAGTTCTGAGGAATTACTTGAATTAACATTTGAGAAATCATTCAGCCTTATAACCTTGTAATTTGAGAACTGAATAAAGGAACTTTGAATTAATGGAAGGTTTTTTATACGATTGGGCTCCATTAGATTAATCATTTCCTTCTTATTTAATAATGGACTCAATGAATAGCTAATTTCGTTTGAGGTAGTGATTAATTTAATCTGGGCATAATCAGGAAGTGATTTAATTTGGCTAATAATTTTTGTTTCAATTTCAGGATTTTGAATTTGTTCATTAGTTAATTCAAAAAATAAAACTTCATTATTTTGGATAATATCGAAGGATTTTTCAGATTTAAAAATGAAAATTGATTGATAGAATAGAAATAAAATCAAAAATCTTAGAAAAAATTTAATGTATATTTTTCTTGAAAAATCGTAGGAAATACGCAAATAGCGATAGTATTTAACGAATATTAGCCCATATACGAGAATAAAAAGTAATAAAAAAAAGATTTGGTAAGACCAATTCACATCAACTAATTTCTTATTTATTCAAAACTAAATACTTATTTTTGTATTTCATTAATAAAATTATGGAATTTTTAAAAAGCAGCAGATTAGATTCTCTAAAATACGAAATCAGAGGGCCGGTTTATGATAAGGCTCAGTCCTTAATAGCTCAGGGATATAAAATTATCTCTTTAAATATTGGGAATCCTGCCTCTTTTGGTTTTGAAACTCCAGATGAAATAATTCATGATATTATAATAAATATCCGAAATGCCCAAGGTTATGTTGATTCAAGAGGTTTATTCTCGGCTAGGAAGGCTGTTATGCAGTATTACCAAAGTCTAGGGGTAAAAAATATTTTAATTGAAGATATTTTTATCGGGAATGGTGTATCGGAATTAATTTCTTTAAGTTTAAATGCTTTATTAAATTCGAACGACGAGGTTTTAATTCCTGCTCCTGATTATCCTTTATGGACTACTGTTGTGCAGCTTGCAGGAGGAAAAGCTGTACATTATAAATGTTTAGAGGAGGATGGTTGGATTCCAAGTGTTGAAGATATTGAATCCAAGATCAATTCAAAAACAAAGGCCATTGTATTGATCAATCCGAACAATCCCACAGGGGCAGTTTATTCTAAAGAGGTAATTTTGAAAATATCAAAAATTGCTCAAAAAAATAATTTAATATTATTTGCTGATGAAATTTATGATAAAATCTTATTTGATGAAAATAAGCATCATACCGCCGCTGGATTAAATGAGGATGCTCTAACCATCACAATGGGCGGAATGTCGAAAAATTACCGTGCTGCTGGCTTTAGGGGCGGTTGGATGTTAATTACTGGCCCGAAAAACAAAGCTAAATCTTATATTGAAGGTTTAAATTTTTTATTTAGTACGCGTTTATGTGCGAATGTGATAACTCAATATGGCATTCAAACTGCATTAGGAGGTTATCAATCAATAAATGATTTGGTTGAAAAGAATGGAAGATTATATAAGCAAATGAATTTAGCTTATGAAAAAATCAATTCCATAGATGGTGTTTCCTGTGAAAAACCTAAAGGTGCCTTATATTTATTCCCGAAAATAGATTTAAGTAAATTTGATTTTAGGGACGATCAACATTTTGTAATGTCTTTATTAGAAGAACAAAAGGTTTTAGTAGTAGCGGGTTCCGGATTTAATTTAGATGCAAACAATTATTTTAGAATCGTGTTTTTACCTCATGTAGAATTGTTGGAATTAGCAATCGACAAAATAATAGAACATTTCGAAAACCATAGAATATAATGTTTAATCAATTTTCCAAAAGACAGAAATTATTTATTTTCCTTTTTGGAGTTGTCCTAACCAATGCAATAATAGCTGAAATAATAGGAGTAAAAATTTTCAGTATTGAAAAAACCTTAGGATTTTCTCCTTTACATTTACCTACTCCTTGGGGAGATTATTGGGATTTAAATCAGACTGCAGGGGCATTAAATTGGCCCCTTGTATTTATATTTTCAGATATTACAAATGATTATTTTGGTAAATCTGGGGTAAGATTCATTTCATACATGACTGCCTTTTTTATTTTCATGGCCTTTTTAGTTATTTATACTGCTACTCATTTAGTGCCAGCAGATTTTTGGTTGGAAGTAAATGGAATAAAGGAAGGTTTTAATATTAATACAGCATTTTCTAAAATATTTAGACAGGGGCTCGGAATTATTTTAGGTTCATTAACTGCCTTTTTAGTAAGTCAATTGTTTGATGCATTTGTTTTTGAAAAAATTAAAGCCAAAACGGGGAATAAAATGATTTGGTTAAGAGCTACAGGGTCAACTATTTTATCTCAGGCTTTAGATTCATTTTTGGTTATTGGAATTGCATTCTATTTATTTGGAAATTGGACCATCTCAGAATGGATGAATGTTTCTCTAAATAATTATATATATAAATTTTCGATTGCAGTATTAAGTACTCCCCTATTATATTTAGTTCATTATATTACTAAAAAATATTTAGGAAAGGAAGAAAAAGTAGCCTAGTTATTTCTTTTAAGATTATCTAAAATTATTCCAGTACTAATTCCTACATTTAAGGATTCAGCATTTCCAAATCTTGGTATG
>JBJOIA010000151.1:0-7397 GCA_046047395.1 Bacteroidota bacterium
ATTCTGGAGGTTTAAAAATTCATCCAAATATTTTTGATCAAATCATGAGCGAGTTTTTTGAGAATATGGAGGATTCAATATCCTATTTTTTCTTTGGTTATAAGGATGAAAAATATGGGGAAATTCTCTATTTAGCTATTGAAACCACTGATAAAAAATTGGAAAATAAGTTAATGAATGAATTAAAAATGCATTTTCCATCCAAATACCTTCCAAAAAAAATTATCTTTATAAAACAATTTGAAAAAACATGGAATGGTAAAATAGACATTCCCTCAACTCTAAAAAAATATGGCGAAATTTGATTTTCCATTTGAATTATATTTTGAATCTGCTCAGGATGTACCTGCACCATATCATTTTGAGGCAAAAATTGAATGTTTAAGTAAAAATGAAACAATTGCCCAAATTAGATTTTTAGGAAGAGAAGATTTTACAGAAGGCGATATCATCGCTCAAGGTCTAAATCCAAAATCTGATTGGACATGGAAGGGTTTTCTTCCTGAAATATGGCAAAATAGAATTCAACAAAATTTAGAAAAATTTCAAAATAAAGAGCCGCACTTACCTGATCATATTTCCTTCTTTTGTGCAGTTGATAAAAATAGAAATGAATATTTCCCATTAAATGTAGACCAACGATTAGAAGAATTTTATAATGAATTAATGCAAGCAATTTTTGAAATGGCCGGGATAGAGCAAGGACTATTTCTAGGATTTCAATTTAAAGACGATTTTGGGAATTCCCTTAAAATTACTGGGGAAGTTTCTTTTGCTAATTTATTATTTAATTATAATATAAATGAGCGAGAGGAAGTAAAGACTTTACGTTGGGTGGAAATAAAAAAATTAATGAATCATTTATTCATGGGTGAATTTGATGCTGATTTGGCTGAAGAGGAATTGAAACATTCAAAGTCTTTTTCAGTATACATTGGAGATGGTCTATGGTATACTGCAGGAAAATCTTGGAGCAAACCTCGTGCAATTAAGGATTATTTTGATAAATTAGAATTCATGTTAAATAAATACTTCATCAATGATTAGCTTAGATATTAATTTAGAAGAAAAAATTAAAAGAACCTTACGTCTTCAAAAAGATTCTATCCTAAGATTAAGAAATTCATCTTATCAAGAAAGGATAAAAAAAATAAAGTCGATTAAAAAATACCTAGAAACCCATGAGGATGAAATTATGGAGGCTTTATATAAGGATTTTAAAAAGCCTAAGGCTGAGGTTTTTATTGGGGAATTATTTGGAATAAAACATGAAATAGATTCTGTCCTCTCTAATATTAAAGAGTGGGTGAAACCCCAACAAGTTTCAACACCACTTGTTCTTGCAGGAACTTCCTCTTTTATTCAATTTGAATCAAAAGGATTATGTTTAATTATTTCTCCTTGGAATTATCCACTTAATTTAACCGTCAATCCATTGGTTCAGGCAATTGCTGCAGGTAATGCTGTGATTATTAAACCTTCTGAATTAAGTCCGAATACCTCCGCTTTTATTCAAAAAATGATTGAAGATTTATTCGATTCTAGTGAAATAGCTGTTTTTCAGGGTGATGGTTTGGTGGCATCCTATCTTACGGAACAAAAATTTAACCATATATTTTTTACAGGTTCCCCAGCAATAGGTAAAATTGTGATGGGTGCTGCCGCAAAGAACTTATGTTCAGTCACTCTAGAATTAGGAGGTAAATCGCCGGCAATTGTTCACGAATCCGCTGATATCAAATCTTCTGCCAGAAAAATTGCCTGGGGAAAATTTTTGAATAATGGGCAAACTTGCATTGCCCCAGATTATGTCTTTGTACATAAATCACAATATCATGAATTAATTAGCCAATTGAAATCCGTATTAAATGATTTTTATGGTAATATTCAAAATTCAGAAGATTATGCCAGAATTATAAATAATCGTCATTTTCAAAGGATAAAAAATCTTTTAGACTCCTCGGTTGCAAGTGGAGCAGAAATTGAATTTGGTGGTGAATGCATTAGCGAAGATAATTTTATTTCTCCTACCCTCTTATCCAATATAAATTTTGAAATGGATATAATGAAAGAAGAAATATTTGGACCATTATTGCCGATTATCATCTATTCCAATAAGGATGAAATTGTTGAATACCTCAACCAAGAAGAAAAGCCTTTGGCACTCTATATTTTCTCCCAAAACAAGGAATTTAATGATTTTATTTTAAAGCATACCTCAAGCGGTGGAACTGTAATAAATGATTGTTTAATCCATTTTGGACATCAAAATCTTCCTTTTGGGGGAATAAATAATTCAGGAATAGGAAAAGCTGGAGGACATTTTGGATTTTTAGAATTTTCCAATCAAAAGGCCGTCGTCAAGCAAAATACAAACTTATTGAAAATGCTTTACCCACCCTATTCTATTCAGACAAATTGGTTAGTAAAACAAATTTATAAATGGTTTTAATAAAAAATACTTGTCTTTTTTTATTGTTCTGCCTTTTAAATTTCTCCTTATTTCCCCAAGGAGTTCAATATAATTTTCAGCAAAATAAACCCTCAACAAAATGGATTTATTCTTTAGATTCGTCCAAAAATATTCAAATAATTAGTCCTATTTCCTCAAAAAATGCACAAAATTATATTCGAACTACGATCAATAACGACTTATTAAAAATTCAAGATAATCATCCTATTATCAACCGAAATTGGAATTTAGTTTTACAAAGAGATTTCAATAAGTCGAATGGTTTTGTTACTTATTTTAATCCTAGAATAGAATTTTATGGATTTTATCCCCAAGATCCCTCTTTGATTGGTACAAATAATTGGCTTTCGACCTTGATAGATCATGAATTGAGACATGTTTATCAATATGAGAATAGTTTAAAATACTCATTTCCTTTAATTAAAATTTTGGCAGGCCCAGCAATAACTACTGCATGGGCTGGTTTAGTAATTCCACCATGGGTTTGGGAAGGTGATGCCATCCATAAGGAATCTGAATTAAATCCCTTAGGTCGTTCTGATAATCCAGGAGCATTTAATCCATTAATTGCCTATATGCAAGAATATGGAGTTCCCTCCTATTCTAAGAGTATTGGTCAATCTTACAAAAATTATGTTCCTAATCATTATGTTTTTGGACAAACCATAGTAGATAGCCTAGCAAAGAATTATGGTGAGTATTTTTTAATTAATACCTGGATAGAATCAGTAAAAAAAGGAATTTTCCCTTTCTCCTTTTCCCATTATATCAAAAAAGGTACAGGAAAATCCATTGATAAATCTGCTGAAAATATTTTTAGAAGGACATTTAATTCAAATATTCGTACTGAAATTGATTCTGAAAATCAAGTTAAATCAAAATCTAAGGATATTTATCTAAATTATTATTCTCCTATTGCCCTTAATGGAGAAGATTTTATTGCCATTAGAACAAGTTTCGATAAAATACCTGCATTGGTGAAAATTGAAAATGGGGAAGAAAAAATATTGAGAAATTTTGGACCAAGATCTGAAGATTATAATCTTTCAATGGGTGATTCCCTGATTATTTTTACTGAATTACAGCCCGACATCCGATTTGGTAAGGTTTTTTATTCAAAAATTTATCTCTTCGATTTAAAAACAAATGAATTGAGTTTATGGAATAAATTTAATAGAATTCAGTCCGTAGCCATATCTCCTTCAGGCAATGAAATTGCCTATATTGAAATATTAGATGATGGAAGTCCAGAATTGAGGATCAAGGATCGATTATCTAGAAAAAGCCTTTATTCCTTCAAATTTAATTTTGATGATCAAATATCAAGCCTTCAAATTAATGAAAATAAGGTAGCCTTCGTCTTGAGTAATGAAAATGGTAAAACTATTCGATTAATCAATTATTACGATGATTCAAATCCACAAGATATTCATTTTGGAAATCAAAATATCGGATATCTTTCCATGAATAACCAAGAAATTTATTATTCAAAGAATATAAATCGAACTGATCAAATATTTGTTTATGATGTGGAAACAAAAAAAGAAGCTCAACTTACACATTCAAATTTTGGTTCCTATTATCCAAGAATGGCTAAAAATGGAGAACTTTGGTGGACAAATTATACAGCTGATGGTTTGAAGGTTAACAAGAAAAAATTAACTGAGAATATCAAATTTCATGAAATTGTTTATAAGCCAATTATTCAAAAAGGAACGAAACCTAAAATTGAGGAAAATACAGAAATTGAAAAGCCTATTCGTTCATTAAATAAATTATATTCTTGGGGATATTTAACACCATCGGATATTAATGATATTGGTTTAGGAATTGAAATGGCAAATTCTTTATCAAATTGGCAATTAAGGGCAGGGTTGAATTATAATTATACTGAACAAAATTTTTCAAAATCAATCGATTTTGCATACCATAAATTTCTTCCAATAATTCATTTTAGCTTTGTGAATAAACAAAGAAGTACCAGATTTTATTCCCCAAATGATGAAATGGAATTGGCTGACGAATGGAATGAAAACAAATTAATTAGTTATATCAACTTTCCTTTAAACTTAACAAATTCTTCATTTTCGACTAATTTAGATTTTAATATTGGCTATTCCCATACTATAACTGATTCTTATGATTTAAAATATCGGACAATACGATTACTTCCTAATGGTAATTTTGGCTCAATTTTTCAGACTATTAGTTTTCAGTCATTTAAAAATCGCTCCCTTTTGGATTTAGGTTCGCGTTTGGGGATTTTTTATCGTTTAGACTATGTTAAATCTCTACCAAATGCTAAAAATATTCAAGGGGAAATTTTAGTTCAAAACCTTAGATTAAATCTTCCTGGTTTTATGAAACATGATTTTATTCAATTGAGAGCAGGTTCCCAAAATCAGATGGCCAACAATTATTTATATAATTCTACCTTAAGATGGCCATTAGGAATTTCTTATATCGCTGGAAATAAAAATTATTCCATAGGAGGAACCTATAGTTTTCCGATAGGTTCAGTAGAATGGCAATTGGGTAAATTGGCTTATTTTAAAAGATTTAAAGGGAAAGTCTATTTCGATAAGGCTTATGTGGTTTTAGAAAATTATCCAACAAATAATTCGAATTTATATTCTTATGGATTAGATTTGTCGTCTAATCTGCATTTATTTAGATTTTTTCAGGAATTTGAATTAGGAATACGTTTAAATTATAATGGTTATCAAAAAGAATGGATAGTAAGTCCCTTAGTTATCAATATTGGTTTATAATTATTGTTTCCTTTAGTTTATTCTTGGGGTCTTGTCGAACCGAAGAAAAAATTAATGGAGGAATAATTCCATCCGATTTAGCTATCAAGAATCCTTTTGATTTAAATAGGAATTTAGACTATATAAATAATTTAATAAAGGATAATGATGATCCTCTTTTAAAATTATATAGGGCAAAAATTTATTTAAAAAATCATTTATTTGAAAAAGCCTTAACAGATTTGAATTCGATTCAATCAAATTATCAGAATGAATCTGAATTTCTTATTTTACGAGCTAAAACTTTACTGAATTTAGATAAAAGAAAAGATTTCCTTCAGGTTTTCAATAAAATTAAATTAGAGGAAAGTCCTACATACGATAATATAGCCTTACAATTTGAGTGGTTTTATCAGAATAAACAAAAAGATTCTGTTCAATATTATTTAAATAGAATTGGTGATTTTGGATTAGATGAGAGTAATTTTCCTTTTACTGATCAATTAGATTATTGGATTCAAAACGATAGTTTAGCCTTATTGGAAAATTTAAATCAATTAAGATGGCAAGAAATTCCGTCTGACTTAGAATTAAAAATATATTTTGATCATTCAGATAAAATATCGAATAGTTCAAATTTTATTCATAATCTAAATTTAGTATTAAATTCCTATCCTCTTGATTTTCAATATTATCCTTATATTGCTTCAGAAAATTTTAAAAGTGGTAATTTTAAACAATCAAAGTACTATTTTGAAAAATACAAATCCAAATTTAATTTAACTGAAAATCAAAATTTTCAATTGGCATTTTCATGTTTTAAAATTAAAGACTATGATACGGCATTGAAATATTTTATCAATATCAAACCTACTAACCCCAATTTTAAAGAGTCTCAATTTTACATAGGTTTAATATATTTAAATACAGGAAAATCTACCCTAGGTTATGAAAAATTGGATTCATTAGTAAAAATTTACGAATTCAGTCCAGAATTAAAATCAATTTATTCTTCCATTGTTTCGAGAAGAATATCAGAGCTATTTGAAAATAAAACAGATAGTTTAGAAACAAATGAAATAAATCCTTAGTAGGTTGAATCATATTTACTAACTTTGCAAAAATTTTTTGTTTATAAATGATTAAAATTACTTTCCCAGATGGAAATATTAAGGAGTTTGAAAATGGAACTACTGCCTTAACCATCGCCCTATCAATTTCAGAAGGATTAGCTAGAAATGTTTTAGCTGCAAAAATTAATGGTGAGGTACAAGATGCTACAATGCCAATTAATGAAGATGCCAATATTCAATTATTGACTTGGAATGATACGGAAGGTAAAAAGACATTTTGGCATTCTTCTGCCCATTTAATGGCAGAGGCGATAGAATCATTATATCCTGGCACAAAATTCGGAATTGGACCTGCAATTGAAAATGGATTCTATTATGATATTGACTTAGGAGATAAAGAATTTAGTTCGGATCATTTTGCTGCAATAGAGACGAAAATGATTGAATTAGCTCGAAATAAGGAGGTATTTAAAAGAGAATCAATTGCTAAGGATGCTGCTATTAAATATTTTACTGAAAAAGGAGATGAATATAAATTAGAGTTAATTGATGGACTTGAGGATGGAAAAATCACTTTTTATTCTCAAGGAAATTTTACTGATTTATGTAGAGGCCCGCATATTCCAGATACTTCTTTTATAAAATCTGTTAAATTATTATCTGTAGCAGGTGCTTATTGGCGAGGAGATGAAAAGAGAAAGCAATTGACAAGGATTTATGCAATTACATTCCCAAAGGCTAAAGAATTAACAGAATATTTAACTCTTTTAGAAGAAGCCAAGAAAAGAGATCATAGAAAATTAGGAAAAGAATTAGAGTTATTTGCCTTTTCAGAGAAGGTTGGAATGGGATTGCCCCTTTGGTTACCAAGAGGAACCGTTTTAAGAGAAAGATTAGAGAACTTCTTGAGAAGAGCCCAGGTAAGAGCAGGCTATTTACCAGTTGTAACTCCTCATATTGGTAATAAAGAATTATATATTACATCCGGACATTACGCTAAATACGGGAAAGACTCTTTTCAACCTATAAATACCCCTGATGAAGGAGAAGAATTCTTGCTAAAGCCAATGAATTGTCCACATCATTGTGAAATTTATAAAA
>JBJOIA010000152.1:0-4402 GCA_046047395.1 Bacteroidota bacterium
GAAATATACATTGGAATAGCATAAAAGGCTATACCAATAGTGCCAAGCCAAAAATGATAAGACATCCATTTGGTAGACCATAGATTGGTTTTGTAAATACGTGGAATCATCCAATAAAGAATCGCAAATACCATAAAACCATTCCAGGCTAAAGCTCCCACATGAACATGGGCCACTATCCAATCAGTAAAATGGGCAATGGCGTTTACATTTTTTAAACTCAACATTGGTCCTTCAAAAGTGGCCATTCCATACCCGGATAAGGCAACCACCATGAATTTTAAAATGGTATTTTCTCTTACTTTGTCCCACGCTCCTCTTAAAGTTAATAAGCCATTAATCATTCCACCCCAGGAAGGTGCAATTAACATGATAGAAAATACAACACCTAATGTTTGTGCCCAATCTGGTAAGGTTGAATATAATAAATGGTGTGGACCAGCCCATATATAAATAAAAATCAAGGTCCAAAAGTGAAGTATAGATAACCGATAAGAATAAATGGGTCTATTAGCCATTTTAGGTAAAAAATAATACATTAATCCTAAAAAGGGTGTTGTTAGGAAAAAAGCCACAGCATTATGCCCATACCACCATTGTACCAACGCATCTTGCACTCCTGCAAAGGCAGAGTAAGATTTCATAAAACTTACCGGTAATGCTAATGAATTGACAATATGTAATACTGCAACAGTAACAAAGGTTGCTATATAAAACCAAATTGCTACATAAATATGTCTTTCCCTTCGCTTAATAATTGTTCCAAACATATTTATACCGAAAACTACCCATATTAAGGTAATAGCAATATCAATTGGCCATTCCAATTCAGCATATTCTTTTGAAGAAGTTAATCCCAAAGGTAAAGTGATGGCAGCTGCCACAATAATAGCCTGCCATCCCCAGAAATGAATTTTCGACAATATATCTGAAAACATTCTGGCTTTTAATAAGCGCTGTAGAGAATAATATGCCCCAGCAAAAATAGCATTTCCAACAAATGCAAAAATTACAGCATTCGTATGTAAAGGACGAATTCTTCCAAATGTTCCGTACTGAGTAACGTTTGCACTCGGAGCGAATAATTGAAAGGCAATTAATACTCCAACACTCATTCCTATCACACCCCAAAGTATTGTTGCAAGGGAAAAATTTCTGACAATCTTATTGTCGTATTCAAAATGTTCTACAGGTAATTTTTTAGATTCCATATTTATTGATTATTACTTTTTCTTTCATGTAAAATTCTCATTGGAGGCCCTTCCAAATCTTCATTCTGACCAGATTTAATCGTCCAAATAAAACTGATTAAAAATCCCACAGCCATCGTGAAACTAATTCCAATAAGAATGAAAATTATTTCCATAATTAATTATTGATCTTTAATTCTTGTGAACCTTTTTTATTCATAAAATAATTGGCAATTATGAGCATGGAAATAGAATTTATCGGCATTAAAATTGCTGCAATTAAAGGAGATAAACTCCCCTGGATAGCAAAGAATAATCCTATTGAATTATAAACCAAGGATAGATAAAAAGATTTACGGATAACCTTCATTCCATATTTACTATATTGAATAAAGGTCTTTAAATTTTTTAATTCTTCCCCCAATAATATTCCATCACTTGAAGGGGTAAAATGTAAATGATCATCCGAAACAGCAATTCCTAAATCTGCTTGTTTAAGAGCTCCTGCATCATTTAATCCATCACCAATCATAGCAACCTTTTTACCTTGCTTTTGTAATTCCTTTATGAAATTAAGTTTATCCATCGGAGAACATTCAAAACGCATATTTTCTTCCAAAAATAGATCATTCAATCCTCCTCTATTCCCATTTTTATCTCCAGAAATCAGAAATAAATTAAATTCATTTTTTAGGGATAATAACATTCCCTCAATTCCTTCTCGATTTATCCAAGGAAATTCAATATACCCCTTGAAGGAATGATTAATAGAGATATAAATTCTAGATTCTGAACTATAAAAGTCCTCTTTTATTGCAACTGAACCATTTATCCATCTTGAAGAACCCAATTTGACCAATTTTCCATTGTCAAATTTCCCCTCAATTCCCTTACCAATAATATTATTAAACTCCTTTAATTTTAACTTTTGAACGATATAATTCTCCTCAATAAAAGTTTTAAATTGCCTAGAAAGAGGATGAGTAGATTGATCTACTAGACTGTAAATCATCGACCACTCATCTTCTTTTAAGTCCTCAAGGACCATTCTTGGCTTCTTATTTGTTTTATGAAGTGTTAAAGTACCAGTTTTATCAAATACAAGTGTATCTACCATTGCTAAACGTTCAAAGCTTTGAACATTCTTTAAGAAAAAATTTCTCTTGGCTGTCCAGCGAATTCCTTGTCCAAGTGCAAATGGATAGGATATAGCCAAGGCACATGGACAGGCAATCACTAAAATACTCACAACCACATGGGCCCAAATAGAAGGATTTTCTAACCACCAGTAAATTCCAGCGGAAGTGGATAATAATATTAATCCAATCGTAAAATAGATGGCAGCTTTGTTTGCAAAATTCTCCCAATTTTCATCTTTCTTAATGGTATTTTTAAAACTATCCTGTTCCCATAATTGAGTCAAATAGGATTGTTCTAATTTTTTTATTATTTCAATTTGAATGCTCTCTCCTATTAATTTCCCACCTGCATATAATAAATTTCCTTTTTCAATTTTAATTTCTTCACTTTCTCCAGTGACAAAACTATAATCCATTTTCCCACTTCCTTTTAATAGTATTGAATCTGCAGGAATGATTTCCCCACTACGAATGATAATTTTATCTCCAATACTTATATCTTTTAATGCGATACTTACCTCCTCTAGTTGATTGACTAATTTATTTACCACCAAAGGGAAGTAAGACTTGAAATTTCGTTCAAAAGATAAATAATCAATAGATTTTTGCTGAAACCACTTACCGATTAATAAAAGAAATATCAATCCTGAAACAGAGTCCATATATCCAGCTTCAGAATTGATAATTATATCCCATATCGATCTAAAATAAGCTACCAATAAGCCTAATAATATGGGAGCTTCAATGGTCAGTTTCTTTAATTTTATATGATTCCAAACCTTTTTAAAATAATCATTACCGGCATAAAAGACTGATAATGTACCGAGAATTAGATTGAAATAACCAAAAAACTGTGAAAAACCTAAGTCATCCAATCCTAAATATTCAGGAAAACTGAATATCATAATATTCCCGGTACAAAAACCAGCCACACCTAATTTTATTAATAAATCCCTTTGCTTAAGATTTACCGATTTCTTTTTATCGTTTTCTTCATGATCAATATTAATTAATGGTTCATAACCAATTCTCGATAAAAATGAGGCGATTTCAGATAATTGAATTCCCTCCTCACTATACCAAATGGTAATTTCTTTTTTTGAAAAATTTAATTGACTCTTTTCTATCCCAACCTTTAATTTTGAAATATTTTCTAATAAATATAAACAAGACTGACAATGGATATTCGGAATGTAAAAACTGACTTTTGCAATTTGACCATTTGTAAATTGGATGAGTCTTCTTTTATAGTTAGGATTATCTAAAATGCTAAAATCCTGATCAATAGGACTTATTCCAGGTCGAAATTCACATTCATAATAATCCTCTAATTGATTATTAGATAGTAGTTCATAAACCGATTTGCAACCAGAACAACAAAAATTCTTTTCATCAAATTGAATAGAATCTTCCTCGCAATTTTCACCGCAATGGTAACAAATTATATGATCAATTACTTTCGAAATCATTTTTTTGGCTTAACAATATAAAATTCTCACTATTAGGCCAATATTTTTATGATAAAGGTTAATTTAAAAGATGATTTGAATCAGTTTTTTATCAATTATTAATTTTCAAATTGTGGATTGATTTATGGAAAAATATTTAAAAACTGAAAAGAAAATTTTATCAAGTGGAATAAATCTTGAATATGAACCTAATAAATTTTTATTTAGGGAGGGTCAAGATTTAAATCATATTTTTTATTTAATTGATGGAGAGGTTGAATTAAGCTCCAAGGGGTCAAATTTCATAATCAAACCGAAAAATGAGTTATTTTTTGGGATTAATGATTTGGAAAACCAGGCAAAACATAGCTATAACCTTCAAACAAAATCCTATTCTAAATTTCTTATTTACGAAAAATCATTTTTTATCTCTTTACTAGAGGAATACGATGATGCAAAGGATTATTATTATCTTAAATTACAGGACTTTTTTAATTTAAAAGAAGTTTAATTCGTCTAAAAATCCGTTCTAAATAAATTGACTGGTAATCCATTTTTACTGAATAAATTTGGCATGTCATCATTATGAAATGCAAATCGAACATTTTTGGGATTTTTTACCTTA
>JBJOIA010000153.1:0-13325 GCA_046047395.1 Bacteroidota bacterium
TAGAGTTAAAAAATTGTTTCCAAAAATTATAGAATCAATTTTTGGATATTTTTTTAAAAAATCTATTAATAATTCATCGAAATCTTTAAACTGATTTTGGTATTCGAAAGGAATTTTAAGAAAATAGGTATTTAAATTATTTTTTTTCGCAAAATCAATATAAGCTTCAGATCTTGAAATAATTTGATTTTGGTTTGAATCAATTTGAACAAAAGCAATTTCCTTATAAGATTGCTGGATTAAATGATTGCATGCTTCAATGATTCCATCATAATTGTTGGTAAGGACATTACAAGATTCTATTTCATCAAAGTTTCTATCAAAATAAACAGTTGGTATCGCATTTTTTTGATATTTTTTGTATAATTCTAATGAAGATTCCGATGGAGCTATGATTAATCCATCTACCTTATAATCCAAATTATGATTGATGATTTTTTGGGTGATTTTTAGATCGTTTTTACAACTATAGGCAGTTAGAATATAATTTTTTTTCAATAATAAAGTCTCAATTTCTGACACAATTCTAGAAAAGAATGGGTCGGTAATATTTTCAATAATCATCCCTATTGAAAAAGTCTTCCCTGATCGTAAGTTTTGTCCTAATTTATTGGGTCTATACCCTGTTTCTAGAATATAGTCTTCAATTCTCTTGATTACTTTAGGGGAAATACGTTTTTCAATTCCCTTTCCATTAATCACATAGGAAATAGTAGCAATTGAAAGGTTTAGTTCTTTCGATATATCGGTTATTGAACGATTTTTTTTCAATTTAAATTGGTTAACAAATTTTATATAAATGTACTTGACCTATAAAATTAATTAAAATCTGAAAAAAATAAAATTTATTATTAATTAGATTCAATTTAATTTAATTTAATTTAATAATATTTCATCAATGAATACCCATCCCTTTGCACCTGCTCCTGGATGCCACTTGGGTAATGGATTAATTGGTTTTAATTGAATTCGTATTTTCTCAAATTTGGTTTTTGGTAAGGGATAGGTTAAAATTCCAAATCTAGCAGATTCAATTTTATTGGATTGAGGATTTTGTTTGATTGGTAATGATTTCCATAGATTATTTTGAAATATCCAAATATTTACCCTTTCTGGAGGAAAAATATAGGAGCCCTCAGCAAATAATAAACTTAAGCTAATTGAATTTGGATGTTGATTTTCCTTTAATTCAATATCCATATCAAAATTAGTATCGGTAAAACCAAGCCAATCACCTGATGTATGATTAGCCTTGCCCTTAATTCCATCAAATAAGGTTTTATCACCCTTGGCAGAATAGGACTTATTGGGTGGATACTTTAAATTAAAACTTTTGGGTGTAAAACCATTCTTATAAAATATTTTTTCCTCAGATGGGCTTCCATACCAACCTTTAATAAAAGCCCTTGCTTTTAAATCAGCCGTATTTTTAAGGTAAAATGGTGCTTCAAATATAAGACTCGTAAGGCTATCTGGTTCTGTTCCATCTAAATTATATCGAATAATCGTTTTGGGTAAAGGATGTGTAATTTCCACTAAAATTGAATCTTGAAAAATTTGTTTGTCCACCTTGATTTTGGGTGCATTTAAGGTATACATTATTCCTTTATCATCAAATCCAAAATCAATCTCTACCTCTGGTAATTGCTTTTGAAGCTCTACTCTCCATTCCCTTTCCCAATTAGGCTGCCAAAAATATAATTCCTTAATTTGTTTTAATTCCGATAAGAACTTTATATCCTCTTTTTTTAAAGGATTACCTGTAATTGATAATCGTTTTAAGTTAAGAATATTTTTAAAATTCTTAATTTGTTCCCCAGAAATATCCGTAAAATTTAATTGTAATTCTTCCAACTGGCTAAAGTCTTCAAAGAAGTTTAAATCTACCCTGGAAAGAGGCATTCTGTTTAAATTAATTTTAACGATATTATTCTTTACTTTCTCTAAATCCTTTAAACTATTTGCATCAAAGGTTGATGTTCCAAAATAAGAAACTTCTAATGCTGGTGATCCTGGAAACAGTGGTTTTACCTTTCTGAAAAAATTATTTAATTCTTGAACATCAGAATCTTTTGCAGGTTCGAAATTATATTTTTTTAAATTTTCAGTTGGCTTAAAACCATAAAATGGATGATTTTTGGGTAAGTCAGAGAATTTTTCTGTAAAACTTCCTCCAGCCTTTACCCATGATTCCAGCAATTCAATTTCTTTTTCACTTAATTGTGTTTTATTCTTAGGTGGCATATGTTCCTTTTCCTCCAAACCTAAATGTATACGTTTTAAAAAAAGTGATTGACCAATATCTCCAGCGATAAAGAAAGGTCCTGTTTTTCCACCTTTTTGAATTCCATCTAAATTATCTAATCGTAAATCTCCCTTCGTTTTACCTCCTCTATGACAAACCACACATTTTTCCTCTAATATGGGTTGAATAATTTCATTAAATACAACTTGGTTATTTTGGGGTATTTTTTGAATTTTATTTGATGAGATAGGGCTTAATAAAAAATTATCTCCATGTGTTATTTCTGCCCCGAAATGTCCAGTTAAGATTACGCCTAACAATAAAATGATTCCAATAATTTTTTGAAAATAATTGGAATTCTTTGGTAAATAATAAATTCCAATACTGACGAAAAAAATCAGAACTCCTGACCATTTATGCCAATTTAATAATGTTCCTTCATAATCTTGTTTGGCGAGAATTAATCCAGCCAATACCGTAAGTCCAGTAAAATTGGCTGATAAAAGTTCTAACCATATTATTGGGAACTGTTGAAATAAATCTTTTAAAATAAGGTTTGTAGCAATAATGATTAGGAATACAATTGGAAAATGAAGGATTAGGGGATGAGCTCTACCAATGACCATTAACCAATTAGGAAGAAGAATAGATTTTTCAAAAATTAAGAAAATAATAATTAAGCATGACCAAAAAATCAAAAAATTTTCTAAAATGAATTTCCAGGTATTTTTCTTTAATTTTTCCATGGATAATTAAGCAATGATATCTTTTACAACTGTCCCGTGAACATCCGTTAACCGATATCTTCTTCCCAAATGTTTATAAGTGAATTTTTCATGCTCAATTCCCATTAAATGTAATATTGTTGCCTGGAAATCATGAACATGAACTGGATTTTCAATTATATTATATCCAAAATCATCTGTTTCTCCATACACCATACCGGATTTTACACCTCCTCCTGCCATAAATATCGAAAATGCTTTGGGATGATGGTCTCTTCCATAATTTTCTTGGGTTAATTTACCCTGACAATAATTCGTTCTTCCAAATTCTCCACCCCAAATGACCAGTGTTTCATCTAATAGACCTCTTTGTTTTAAATCAGTAATTAAAGCTGCAGAAGATTGGTCAACATCCTTGGCTTGCCCTATCATTTGGTTAGGTAAATTATCATGTGCGTCCCAGCCTTGATGATATAATTGGACAAAACGGACACCATTTTCTGAAAGTTTTCTAGCCAATAAACAATTTGCTGCATATGTACCAGGAACCAAACAATCTGGTCCATATAATTTAACAATACTATCTGGTTCTTTGCTTACATCTGTAATTTCAGGCACAGCAGTTTGCATTCGGTAAGCCATTTCATATTGCTGAATTTTAGTAGTTATTTGTGGATCATTAAATTCCTGATAATTTATTTCATTCATGGCTGCCAATTGATCCAACATCTTCCTGCGTTGGTCTCTCGGCATATCCTTTGGATCTTTTAAATATAAAACTGGATCCTCTGAATTTGAAAATTGCACCCCTTGGTGTTTAGCATCTAAGAAACCATTCGACCACAATTTTGAGTAAACTCCTTGTCCATTTCCTTTTCCTCTAGATAATAATACACAAAAAGCAGGTAGATTTTCATTTTCTGATCCAAGGCCGTAACTTAACCAGGATCCCATACTTGGTCTATTACCCACTTGGGCACCTGTTTGAAAAAATGTTAAAGCTGGGTCATGATTAATGGCCTCTGTATGCATCGATTTTACAATGCAAAGGTCGTCTACCACCTTAGATAAATGAGGAAATAAAGAAGAAATCCAAGCCCGAGATTCTCCATATTGCTGAAAATCAAAATATGATCCAACTAATGGAAAGTTTTTTTGGCCTGCAGTCATTCCAGTTAAACGTTGTCCATTTCTTATAGATTCTGGTAAATCAGTTCCAAAGGCTTTATGTAAATAAGGTTTATAGTCAAAGGTTTCTAATTGTGAAGGAGCTCCATTCTGAAACAAATAAATTACCCTTTTTGCTTTAGGGGCAAAATGGGGGAGGGCGTGCATAAAGGCCTCTTCGGATTCCTTTTTTCCAGATAAAAGGTCTGGTACTAATAAAGAACCAAGTGCTAAACTACCAACCCCTACAGACAATTTTGATAGAAATTTTCGTCTATTAAAATTTAAACCATGTTCAAATTGTTCCTTTTCCATTTTATATTTTTGTTATGGCTTCTTCTAAATTATATAAACTCACAATCACTTGCATCAATGCGGCATTTTTAGGATTGATATCCTTCGTGTCTAATGGATATTCACCAACCATTAACATCGAACCAATTTTACTTTTATTTTTATTGAAATAGGAATATTCTTCATCAAAATAATTTTCTAAATAGGTTTTCTCCTTCGATCGCATGGGTCTTGCAAGTATTCTTAAAAAGGCATCTTCAATTACAGATTCGATGTTTTTATGTTTTTTATTTAAATTAATTGCCAAAACTCGGGAAGCTTCTAAGATCATTGGGTCATTTAACATCACCAATGCTTGTAAGGGCGTATTCGTTCTTCCCCGACCCACTTCACAGCGATCTCGGTTACTTCCATCAAACATAATTGCTTTGGGTGGAGAGACAGTTAATTTAATGAAATTATAAATTCCCCTTCGATAAATTTTTTCACCTTGATCTTGTTCATAGGTGGCTAAGACCCCCCTACCAGAGGTCGCCGCCTCCCAAAGTCCATCTGGTTGATAGCCCTTTACACTTGGTCCACCTATTTCATCGACCAATAAACCACTGGATGATAATATAAAATCTTGAATATTCTCTGCTGTAAAACGTAGCCTTGGTGCCCTAGCATAGTAAATATTATCTGGATCAATTTTCAAGTGCTTATCTGTCAGTTTGGAGGATTGTTGGTATGTTGATGAAGTGACAATCTTTTTTATTAATCTTTTGATGTTCCAATTGTTCTCCATAAAATCAGCTGCTAACCAATTTAATAACTCAGGATGCGTAGGAAGATCTCCTTGCATTCCAAAATCTCCCGACGATTTTACTATTCCTTTTCCGAAAATTTCCTGCCAAATTAAATTTGTAAATACCCTTGCTGTTAAGGGATTGTCTTTTGATACTGCCCATTTAGCAAGCCCTAAACGGTTTTTCTCATAATTATCAGAAAATTTTAGGATGGATTTAGGTGTTGAAGCCTCTACAGGTATAGTTTTGGCATCATATACCCCTCTGTCTAAAATAAAGGTTGTTCTTTTTTCCTTTTCCTCCAATTCCTCCATAACAGAAACCATTAATTGATTGGTGTCCTTATGGTTGATGAATTGAAGAATTTCGTCGGTTTCATTTTTATCTATATAAAGAATCGGGGTCTTAGCAGGTTTGGACTGGCTCACATCTCCTTCAAATCCTTTTTCTTTAGAATTATTAAAGAAGGCAAATAATTCAAAATATTCCTTTTGAGAAATTGGGTCATATTTATGATCATGACATTGGGCACATTCAAAGGTCATGCCTAAAATTCCTTTCGAAAATGTATTGGTTTTATCTAAAACATATTCAATTCGATATTCCTCTGGAATGATTCCTCCTTCCTCAGTATATTTATGATTACGGTTAAAGGCTGTTGCCAAAATTTGTTCTTTTGAAGCATTTGGTAATAAATCGCCGGCTAATTGCCAAATAAGAAATTGATCATATGGCATATTTTCATTTAAAGCATGAATAACCCAATCGCGATACGGCCATTGTGTCCGAATATTGTCGTCTTGATACCCATAAGAATCAGAATATCTTGAAATATCCAACCATAAGACTCCCAATTTCTCACCAAAAGAATTTTGGGCTAAAAGTTCATCAACTAGTTTTTCATAAGTATTCGGAGATTTAAAATCCTTAAAACGGTTAATTAATTGTGGTTTTGGAGGTAATCCAGTCAAATCTATGCACAATCTTTTTATTAATTCATGATTTTCTGCCTGGGCATTAGGTTCTAAACCCTTAGATTTTAATTTTTTATAAATAAATCGATCAATTTCATTGTTTCCCCAAGAATTATTTGGAAGATCAGGTTTTTGGATTTTAGTGAAAGCCCAATGTTTCTCATATTTTGCCCCTTGTTCGATCCATTTTTTTAAAAGAGTAATTTCCTGCTCGTTTAAAAATAGATTTGATTCAGGAGGGGGCATCATAAATTTTTTGTCTGTGGAAATAATTCGGTGATAGACCTCTGATTGTTCAGGTTTTCCAGGAACTATTGCATATTTTCCTAAATTATCTTTTAAAGCTGCTAATGCAGACTCTTCTTGATCTAATCTTAAATTGGCTTCCCTTTTCTTCGCATCAGGACCATGACAGGCAAAACATTTATCCGAAAGAATCGGTCGGATATCATAATTATAAGAGACTATTTCATTGTCGAATGTATTAGTTTCTTCAGATTGATTTCGATTAATACATGAGATATTTAGGTTGAAAATCCCAATTATTAGTATTGAAAATGCAAATGAAAAAGGACGGGTCATCTTATAATTTAATTATTCAATGAAATGTTCATTAAATTAAATAAAAAAAATTAAATTAAAAATTTAAAATATCCTAATTCAAATTGGTAATTGAGTTTTTCTAATGACCTCTTTAATAACAAAAATGCTATTAATATGTGCTACATGTGGTAAGGTGCTTAGTTTTTCTTCATAGAATTTTTGATAATCATGGACATTTTCGCATATTATATTCAATAAATAATCGAAAGCTCCAGAAACTAAATAACAACCTAAAATCTGAGGAATATTTTGAACCTCTTTTTCGAATTCTTTAAAGAATTTTTGATTTTGTTTTTCTAAACTTACCTGACATTGTACAATTAATTCTAGATTTAAAAGATTTCGATCTAAAATAGCTACCCTTTCCTTAATTATTCCTCTTTTTTCTAATCTTTTTATTCTGTCAAATGTGGGGGTTAAGGATAAGTTTATTTCTTTAGAAAGATCCTTTAAGGTAATCGTATTATCAATTTGTAATTTTCTTAAAATCTCCAAATCGATTCTGTCTACAAGATTTTTCATAATATTTTTCTGATTTTGAAATATTCAATCCCTCAAATAACGAAAAATTTTCTTTAATATTTAATAAATTATAGTTAATTTTTTTATTTTTTGGTGAGTATTGACAAATATTTTTTGTTTTAGTAACTTTAAATATAAATACTTCATCAACAACCGTGGTTTAGGGCCGAATTAAATCGGCCTTTTTCCAATTAAATTACCTAGTCATGAAAATTGGTGTACCAAAGGAAATTAAAAATTTAGAATTTCGTGTAGGATTAAATCCTTCTTCCGTTTCCAATTTAATTTTAGCAGGTCATATTGTTTTTGTTGAAAAAAATGCCGGAATTGGTTCAAATTTTTCTAATGAGGATTATCTTCAAGTTGGAGCTATAATTTTAGATTCAGCAAAAGAAATATATGAAAATGCTGAATTAATTATAAAAGTAAAGGAACCCCAAGCTTCGGAGATTCAATTCATTAATGCTCAACATACTATATTTAGTTATTTTCATTTTGCTTCCGATCCACAATTATTAACATCTTTATTGGCTTCCGGAGCAACTTGTATTGCCTTTGAAACTGTTGAATTAGAGGATCATTCCCTTCCTTTATTAATTCCAATGTCTGAGGTTGCCGGCAGATTAGCTACCCAAAATGGAGCTAATTTATTACTGAAACATCAGGGTGGGAAAGGGAAATTAATGGGTGGGGTACCAGGCGTTGAACCTGCTGTGGTAACGATTTTAGGGGCCGGAATTGTTGGTTTACATGCCGCAGAGATGGCTGCTGGTTTGGGTGCCAAAGTGTATTTGTTGGATAAGAATTTGTCTCGAATTCGTCAATTAAGTCAAATTATTCCCTCTAATATTCAGCTTTTATTTTCCTCAGATTCAACCATTAAAGATTTATTGCCCCGTACAGATTTATTAATTGGGGCAGTCCTGATTCCTGGTTTAAAAGCTCCTCATTTAGTAAAGCGAGTAGATCTTAAGCTAATGGAAAAGGGTTCTGTAATCGTAGACGTTGCTGTAGATCAAGGTGGTTGTATTGAAACAATTCATGCTACAACTCATGAAAATCCCACTTATATTATTGATGGTATTATCCATTATGGAGTGGCGAATATTCCAGGTTCAGTACCTATTACTTCAACCAATGCCTTAAATAATGCTATTTTACCCTATGTTGAATTAATTGCCAAACATGGATGGGATCGAGCCTGTCAATTAAATTCAGCTTTATCCAAAGGTTTAAGTATTTCAAATGGTGAGGTAATTGATATACGATTAAATTCTTTAAAATTAATTTAGGAAGAATTTATCGTTGAAATTTACCAAGAAAAGTTCGTGGGAAGATCTAGTAATTGCAGTATACAACCACCTTATAAATTCCTTGTCTATTTGTTCATCTTTCAAATAACCTTGATCCACAAATACACATGGCCATTGTCCACCTTGAGCCTTATGCGTAGTTAAACAATAGGCAAATTTTACTTGAAGTGCATTCAAATAGGGGTCTTTTTTAATGGCTTCCATTCTTTGCCTTTTATTCGGTATGTATTCATAGTCTTTTCCTACCGATTCAAATAAGGCTTTATTCTGTTCTAAACTCAATGCTGGTGTATTTGAATATAAAGTATCTAAAATAATTTTAACTTCAAAAGGAGGGATGTCATCATAATCAATTAACCTGATTTCAATATTTAAAAATCTTAAACCATGCATTTCTTCCTCTCGCAATGTACGGACGATTTCAAAAAAATCACCATTTGCCAAGAATCCGGCTGGTGATTCTTCATCCAACCAAAAGTAATTATTTCGAACTATCATCAATAAATCCCCCGTAGAAATTTCATCCTCATTAAATAAGATGGTTTGACGAATATACCGGTTATACATTACGGCATTTTTGTTAGATCGTGTTAATATGATAACATTTTCTTTGCCATATTTATTATAAGCATAATTCAAACCATCCTCCAATTTTTCAGAAGTCATTCTGTAAAAATCTTTAAACCCTTTTGTTAGAAAGGATAGATTAATTTGTTCATTTTGAATTAATTTTCTGAGACTTGTTGCATTGAATAAAATTCCAGACTCTAAACCTTGACGCATCACATCTACCATTTCATGCGAATCTACTTCAAAATGAAATGCTTGTGCAAGATATTCTGGTTGAAGTGCAGGAGACTCATTGGAGCCCACAGGAGGTAATTGAGCGGTATCTCCAACAAATATTAATTTATTTCCATTATGTCCGTTACTAGGATGTGTAAAAACATATTCCACTAAATCTGTTAATAAAGAATTCGATCCAAATTCACTTTCATCTGAAATCATGGAGGATTCATCTACAATAAATATTGTGCTCATGGAATAATTGTTCATTCTTTCAAATGCCAAGGTTCCTGAATGTGGATTGTTTTTTTGTTTATAGATTCTTTTATGAATGGTTAATGCTTTCTTTTTGGAATAATTAGCCATGACCTTTGCGGCTCTTCCTGTAGGAGCTAATAAAACATATTTATATCCAAAATTTCTTAAAATATTGATTAAAGTTGAAATAACGGTGGTCTTTCCTGTTCCAGCATAGCCCTTTAAAACAAATGTCAATGCCTCCCATTCATCTTTATTCGAAATGAATTTATCTAATTTTTTAAATAATTCATTCTGAGATGGGGTAGGTTCAAAAGGGAATTTTTGTTTTAAAAGAAAGGATGGGCTTTTCGTATTACTCATGCTATTTCGAATTTACAAAATCACTTTTGAAACAGAAAGCATATTGGATTCTTCTAGGTCTAAAAATGCATTGATAATTGCAATTTTATCAAATTCTTGAATTTCTTCTTTTTTAATCTCTCTCTCAATCAACTGGTTTTCTTTAAGAAGTTTTCTTCTTTTTGTGCCATTTAATAATGGTTGCGATGGGGTATACCAATTCCCATTTTTTTCTAAAGCAATATTTCCAATCGTGGAGTCGGTCAATAAATTATTTTTTACCATAATTACTTCATCAGCTTCTGGATTATGTTCTAATAATTCAACTAAAAACCTTCTATCTTCAAATTTAAATGGGTATTCATAATCTTCAATTTCAACTAATTTTATTTTGTTAATTAGTTTTTTTGAATAGGGGAATATTTCAAATTTATATTTTTTTTCATCATAAATAAATCTCATTCTTAACCAACCTTTTTCAAAATTATGGGGAAGAATTTCATTTAATTTCCAAGCAGATTTTTCAGAAAAATTATAGTAAAAAACCTCATTCACACGTTCTTGGTGAAAACCAATATTTTGGACATTCCCATCAATAACCGAAATGGATTCAATATAATTTTTCATATTAGAAAGGTAAATATATTTTTTGAATTAATTCCTCATATTCCTTTTCACAATTTGAAAAAACAGTAATTCCTCCTCCACTTTTAAAATAATATTCATCTGATTTTTTTTCGATAAATCGAATCATTACTCCAGAATTAAATTTTTTCCCATCAAAATAGCCCATTATTCCAGTATAAAATCTTCTATCATATTGTTCAGCTTCTTTGATTAATTCTAATGTTTTTAATTTTGGAGCACCAGAAATGGATCCTGCTGGTAGTAATTCTTTTAAAATACTTCCAAATTTATTCTGATATTCTTTAAGAATTTTTCCTTCAATTATTGAACTCATCTGCCATAAATTACCTTGATTTGTTTTGATTAAATCCAAATACTTATATTTCAAAACCTCTATAGGATGGGCAATTTTGCTAATGTCATTTCTAATTAAATCTACTATTGTTGCATGTTCTGCATTTTCCTTAGAATCATTTAAGAGGATTTCTCGACTATTTGGGATTGAGGCTGAAATAGTACCTTTCATTGGAAATGATTGAATCTTGCCATTTTCTATTTGAATAAATTTTTCAGGGGAAAAAACGACAAATTCATCTTCTAAATACAATTTATAAGGGGCAATTGCCTTTAAATATATTTCCTTTAAACTATAATTAGATTCAATTCTTGTAGATTGAGTAAGATTGACTAAAAATGAATCTCCTCTTTTTAATCCATCCTGTACTATTTGAAATTTATTTTTGTATTTTTCAAGACTAATTGGGAATTTTTTAAGTGGAATATTTTCAGATTTATTCGAATTATTTGAATCAAAAGAAAAATAGATCCCTAAACTCTCGGCTTCATTCTTGGTTCCTGCCCAGGTTAATTTAGTTGAAAAATCCGTTAAAAAATAAAAGGGGACATTTTCAGTTCCCCATTTATTTAATTTTTCAACCCAATCTTCTAAAGGAGAAAAGGGAATATTTTTCATTATTTTAAATAATTATCAATTTTATTGATTGCAAGGGTTAAATTTTCAGGTTGATTTCCTCCAGCTGTTGCCAAGAAAGGTTGTCCACCGCCTCCACCTTGGATTTCCTTAGCAATTTCCCGGATTATTTGTCCAGCATTTAAGCCTTTAGTCTCAACCAAATTTTTTGAGATAGAAATTGCTAAACTTGCTTTTCCTGCAATTTCTGCTGCTAAAATACAAACTAGATTCTCAGATTTTTGTTGTAAATCAAAACATAGGTTTTTTAAAGAATCTGCATTTGGAACTTCCACGATACTCTTAATTAGATTTATTTCTCCCTTGGTTTCAATTTTTTTCAATATTTCTTTTTCTAAACCTTTTACCTCTTTTTCCTGATATTTTTGAACCAATTTCGAATTAGTAGAATTTTCCTCTATTAAATTTTTTACTGCTTTTTCTAAATCCTTTGGAGATTTTAATAATTCATTTAATTGTTTGATTAAATTTTCTTGTTCATTCAATAATTCATAGGCTTTCTTAGCTGTGATTGCTTCAATTCTCCTAACTCCAGTTGCTACAGATCCCTCAGATATTATCTTAAATAAACCAATTTCTGAAGTATTTTTCACATGAGTTCCTCCGCATAATTCAACTGAAAAATCTTTGTCGAAAGTTATAACTCGAACAAAATCTCCATATTTTTCTCCAAATAGGGCCATAGCTCCTTTTTTCTTTGCCTCTTCAATTGGAATATTCCTTTCCTCAATTAATGGAATTTTTTCTTCAATTTTTTGGTTTACAATCTCCTCAATTTTTTTGATTTCATCCTCCCCAACTTTTTGAAAATGGGAAAAGTCAAATCGTAAAATTTCCTCATTCACTAAACTTCCTTTTTGAGCAACGTGGTTACCTAAAACCTGCTGCAGGGCAGCTTGCATCAAATGGGTAGAACTATGATTTTTCGTGATTGCATTTCTTCTTGATATATCTATTTTAGCAATGACAGATTCTTCAACAACCGGTTCAAAGTTTGGATCGGAAATAATATGAATAATCAAATCATTTTCTTTTTTCGTATCTATTACTTTTACTGTAATTCCAGATGGCTGGAAAGTCAAGGTACCTGAATCTCCAACTTGTCCCCCTGATTCTGCATAAAATGGGGTAGAGGCTAAAACAATTTTAAATTGTTTTCCAGATTTATTTTCAACTTTTTGGTATTTTAAAACCTGTGTTTGGGTTTGATTTTCCTCATAGCCTAAAAATTCAACCGAATTATCATCTGCTATTATTACCCAATCTGTAGAGGAGGTAGTTGCATCCTTTCTTGATCTGTTTTTTTGTTCATGCAAGGCTTTTTCAAATCCTTTTTCATCTATCCCCATACCTTTTTCCTTTGCAATTAGAGCTGTTAAATCCACTGGGAACCCAAAGGTGTCATTCAATTCAAAAACTTCTTCTCCAATCAATTCTGTAAGTCCCTTTTGTTTGGCTTCATCTATTAATTTATCTAAGCGAATCAATCCAGTTGAAAGTGTTCTTAAAAAGGCTGTTTCCTCTTCCTGAATAACTTTTGCCACAAAGGCCTCTTGAGAAATTAATTCAGGGAACACTCCTTCAAATTGTTTGCATAACAAAGGAATTAATTCAAAAAGAAAGGGTTCTTTGAAATTTAAATAAGAATAACCATATCTCACGGCTCTTCTTAAAATTCTTCTAATTACAT
>JBJOIA010000154.1:0-2956 GCA_046047395.1 Bacteroidota bacterium
TACGTAATTCTCCTAATTCTTTAGCAAGGTTGAAATGATAATTTAGATCTTTCCCATAATCAATACTTAATTGAATTACAGGAATATCCGCTTTTGGATACATATGACGAACTACCGTCCAAGTTCCATGGTCCAAGCCCCATTCATGATCCAATTCTACCTCTGCCGAATGGATGGATTTTTGTATTTCTTTGGCTAATTCTGGATTCCCGGGGGCAGGATATTGAACTTGATATAATTCATTTGGAAACCCGCCAAAATCATGAATCGTTTTTGGGAAGTCCATTGCAGTAACCAAGGTTCCTCTTGAAAGCCAATGGGCGGAAATCACCACTACAGCCTTAGGTACAGGAATTTCTTGTGCTAAATTTGACCAGGTTTGGCTAAATTGATTATTTTCAATCCCATTCATGGGAGAACCATGACCAATGAATAAACTTGGCATGATTCCCTCCAATTCAGGTTGTTTATTTAATTCTTTAATTAAATTCAAATTCCTAAAAGTATATAACTATTTATACGCCTTTATCGGAATAATAGTTCCATCTTCTCTATATTTTAATGGAGCCATTTTAATATTTCTTAGGTGAGTTTTGTTAGACATTTGGGTATCATGATAATACAAATACCAGTTTCCATTGAATTCTATGATAGAATGGTGGTTGGTCCAACCTTGTACTGGATGCAAAACAATTCCCTGATAGGTAAAAGGACCGTAGGGATTATCCCCAATAGCATACGCAATATTATGGGTATCACCTGTACTATATGAAAGGTAATATTTTCCTTTATATTTATGAATCCAAGGAGCTTCAAAAAATCTTCTATCATGATCCGAGGAAAGAAGTAAATTTCCATCATTATCAAGAATTTGAATATCTCTAACTGGTTCAGAAAGATCCACCATATTATCTTTTAATTTCCCCATTTTAGGCATTAAAGCGGGTTGGTTATCTGCAGGTTGGGAGTCATCCATTTCATATTTACCTGTTTTCCATCTTTGTAATTGTCCACCCCAAATACCACCGAAGTAAATGTATACAGAACCATCATCGTCTTTAAATACGCTAGGGTCAATACTGAAAGAGCCTTTCATATAATTTTTTTCAGCTTTGAAAGGGCCAGTTGGGGTATTTGATTTTGCTACACCAATTCGAAAGATTCCATCTTTATCTTTAGCAGGGAAATAAAAATAATATTTACCCTTATATTCTAAGGCGTCTGGTGCCCACAACATTTTATTTGCCCAAGGGATATCCTCTAATTTTAGGATTATTCCTTCGTCTTTAGTAATTGCATTCGGATTTTCCTGAGAGAAAACATGGTAATCTCTCATGCCGAAATGACTACCCATATCATCTTCAGGTATACCAGCATCAATATCGTGGGATGGGTAAATATAAATTTTACCATTAAAAACATGGGCACTTGGATCAGCAGTATATTGATCAGTCACTAAAGGATCAGAAATAGGAGCTAATTTTTGGGCATTTAGGGTCGTTACCAAAAAAGAAAGCACGAAGCTTAGGATTAATTTTTGTTTCATAGAAATTTAAATAGATTTACAACAAATATAAATAATAAATAAATTAATGGCACAAATTTTAGGACAATTCAGTTTATTGGTAGATGATTACGATCGGGCAATTGAGTATTATACAGGTACTTTGGACTTTGAATTAATAGAAGATAGTATATTAAGTCCTGAAAAGCGATGGGTGGTAGTTAGACCCAAAGGAGGGGAATCAGGTGCAAATATTTTGCTAGCCAAGGCGAATAAGCCAGAGCAAGTGAATTTTATTGGTAATCAAACAGGAGGAAGGGTATTTTTATTTCTTTATACGGATGATTTTGATCAAGATTATGATAAACTCGTTCAAAAAGGGGTAGAATTTGTACAGGATGTTCGTGAGGAGGCATATGGGAAAGTTTGTGTTTTTAAAGACTTATATGGAAATCTTTGGGATTTTATTCAAAAGAACTAATCATGAAAAATTTTTGCCTTTTATTGTTAATTTCGATATTTCCTTTTTTCGTAAAAAGTCAGGTTAAAAAGGGAAATAGACCCAATATTATCCTTATTATGACAGACGATATGGGTTTTTCTGATTTGGGGGCATATGGAGGAGAAATTCATACTCCAAATTTGGATGCTCTAGCGGAAGGGGGAATTAAAATGCGAAATTTTTATAATAATGCAAGGTGTTGCCCAACTAGGGCCTCTTTATTAACAGGACAGTATCCTCACCGTGTGGGAATGGGATTAATGGTTACTTTAGCGAATTCGGAATATGAAGCAGGAGCCTATCAGGGTTTTTTAGATCCAAACTATTCAACTATTGCTGAGGAGTTGAAAAAAGTAGGCTATGGCACCTATATGGCAGGAAAATGGCATGTGGGGGAAAGAAAAGAACATTGGCCTTTACGGAGAGGATTTGATCGTTATTTTGGTTTAATATCAGGAGCATCAAGTTATTATGAAATCACACCTCAAGAAAAATACAAGAGGTTTTATATTTTAGACAGTACTGATTATCAATTTCCTGATAATTATTATGCTACGGATGCCTTTACCAATTATGGCATTTCCTTTATCAACCAACATCATAAAAATAGGTTGAAGGACCCTTTTTTCTTATATCTTGCCTATACCGCACCTCATTATCCTTTGCATGCTATAGAGGAAGATATTCAAAAATATGAAGAATTATACATGGAAGGTTGGGATAAGGTTCGAACGGCGCGTTATAAAAAACAAAAAGAAATAGGTTTTGCAGATGAAAGATATAAATTAAGTGAAAGGAATGAAAAGGTGGAGGATTGGCAAGGGGATGATGAAGAGAATCAATGGGTTAGGAAAATGGCCGTTTATGCAGCCATGACCGACCGGGTAGACCAAAATATTGGTAAACTCCTTCAAACTCTAAAGGAAAATGGGGATTATGAAAATACGATA
>JBJOIA010000155.1:0-19054 GCA_046047395.1 Bacteroidota bacterium
ATGAAACATTATAATATTTCGGCGGCTGTAATTTTAGTGGAGGATAGGGTTTTTTGTGTGCAGAGGGGAGAAAGTAAATTTGACTATATCTCCAAAAAATTTGAATTTCCTGGTGGAAAAATAGAAGAAGGTGAATCTGAAGCTGAGGCTTTAATTAGAGAAATAAAAGAAGAATTAAATCTAAATATTGAAAATTTAAATAAATTTATAATTGTTAACCACAAATACCCCGATTTTGAAATAACAATGAATGTTTTTCAATGTAATTGTACCAATTTTCAGGATCTTATTCTTCACGAACATTTATCCTATAAACTTCTTTCTACCAATGAACTTATTTCCTTGGATTGGGCCGAGGCCGATATTCCCATCGTTAATAAATTAATCGCTCTTAATGGAAAATAGTCAGGAACAAATTTTTATCAATGATTTGCACTTTGGTTTTGTAGAGAAATCAGGTCATAATTTTGGTGAATTTGTTCCAAAACTGGTAGTAAATGATAAAACAACAAACATTAAAGTTGGTGAGGCAATTAAAGAAGAACTCCGTAATTGTGAAGAATTTTGGTTTTCGGTTGCCTTCTTAACCCAAGGTGGTCTTCAATCCCTCAAACAAACTTTATTAGAACTTCAAGAAAAAAATATTAGAGGCAAGATTCTGGTTTCAAAATATCTGAATTTTACCCAACCTCATGCACTTAAAGATTTACTAAGTTTTTCCAATATTGAACTTAGAATTAAAACGGTAGGCAATTTTCATTCAAAAGGTTATTTATTTCGAAATAAAGGAGAATTTTATGATTTAATCATTGGTTCTAGCAACCTTACAGAAAATGCCCTAAGTTCCAATGAAGAATTAAATCTCAAAATTAGCGCAAAAAAAAATAGTCTTATTATTAATAATGCTATAAGTCAATTTGAAAATGATTTTAATAGTGCCATTAAGGTCACCCCAGAATGGATTTTAGATTATAACGAGGAATATTCCCTGATTCGTAATATTCAACAAGAAGTTGAAAAACAACGGCGACAAAATGCAAACCTACCTTTTGAAGATATTCAGCCTAATTCAATGCAGATTGAAGCCTTGAAAAATCTAAAATCTTTAAGAAATAAAAACCAAAATAAAGCATTATTAATTTCAGCTACAGGTACGGGTAAAACCTTTCTTTCTGCATTTGATGTAAAAGAATTTAATCCCAAAAAGCTTTTATTCGTAGTTCACCGTGTGAATATTGCCAATGCTGCAATGAATTCCTTCAAAAGAATTTTTAAAGATTCAAAAAGTTTAGGCCTTTTCTCTGGTTCAAAAAAAGAAGCAGATGCGGACTTTATTTTTTCTACTGTTCAAACTGTTTCAAAAATAGAAAATTTAGAAATTTTTGAAAAAAATCATTTTGATTATATAATTATCGATGAATCCCATCGCTCTGGTGCTGATAGCTATAAAAATTTATTATCCTATTTTGAGCCAAAATTTTTATTGGGGATGACTGCCACTCCTGAAAGAACTGATGGTTATGATATCTATGAACATTTTGATCATAATATTGCCTATGAAATTCGCCTGCAAAATGCCCTGGATATTGAAATTCTTTCACCCTTTCATTATTTTGGGGTAACTGATTTGATTGTCAATGGAAAGGAAATTGAAGAAAAAGCAGATTTTAATTTATTGACTTCAGATGAAAGAGTTGAGCGTATTATTGAAAAAGCTAATTTGTATAATGCAGATTCAGAAATAATTAGAGGTTTAGTTTTTTGTTCAAAAATTGAAGAGGCAAAAGAATTGTCGATAAAATTCAATGATAGAGGTCTAAAAACAATTGCTCTAACAGGTGAGGATTCTGAACGAAATAGGGAATTGGCCATTCAAAAATTAGAATCAGAAGATCCATCAGAAAAAATTGATTATATTTTTACAGTTGATATATTTAATGAAGGTATTGATATTCCAAAAGTCAATCAAATTATCATGCTTCGACCTACCCAATCTGCCATAATATTCGTTCAACAGCTTGGTCGTGGTTTAAGAAAGGCTGAAGGAAAAGAATTTTTGACTGTCATCGATTTTATCGGGAATTATTCTAATAATTATTTGATACCAATTGCCCTTTTTGGGGATAAATCCTTCAATAAAGATAATCTTCGCCGCCTAATTTCTCAAGGAAGTAATTTAATACCTGGAACTTCAACCATAAATTTTGATAGGATTTCAAAAGAAAAAATCTTTCAATCTATTGATTCATCGAATTTCTCTTTAAGAAAAGACCTTAAGGCTGATTATGAGGCTTTAAAATTTAAGATAGGTAGAATTCCTAAAATGATGGATTTTATTCAATATGGTTCAAGAGATCCCTATTTATATGTGGAATATTCAAATTCTTATTTTGAGTTTATTTCTTCATTGGAGCCTTTACTTCAAAATAAATTGGATAAAGATGAACTTTTATTTTTGAAATTTTTTTCAAACGAAATTAATAATGCAAAAAGAATAGAAGAATTCTTTTTATTGAATGAGTTATTATTGAATAAAGTTATTTCTAAGGCTGATTTTATTTCAAAAATTCAATCTGAATATGGTTTTTCAGTATCTGATGAAACAATTTCTTCCATCCAAAATAATTTGAATTTTTATTTTATTAATAAGAGGGCGCAAATTAAATGCCTTGGTAAAAATGATTTGGTAGTTCTTAGGCAAAATAGTTTTTATCGGACCGATTTTTTTGAAAAACTTTTAGAAAATCAGATTTTTTCAGAATATTTATACGATTCAATTGAATATTCGATTTATACATTTAATCAAAATTTTGTAAATACGCGCTATCGGGATGGATTCATTCTTTTTAACAAATATTCCAGAAAAGATGTATGTAGAATTCTTAATTGGGAATCTAATGATGAATCCACTATTTATGGTTATAAAATAAAAAATAATTCTGCACCACTTTTTGTAAATTATCACAAGGAGGACAATATTTCCTCTGTAATCAAATACAAAGATGGTTTTATCAATAATCAGGAATTTAGTTGGGAAACAAAACATCAACGTACATTAAAAAGTAAGGATGTTCAAGCCTTAATGAATCATAAAAAGGATAATTTAAGAATATTATTATTCGTAAAGAAAAGCAATGGAGAGGGGACCGACTTTTATTTTATTGGAGATGTTATTCCGTTTGAAAATAGTTTCATACAAACATCTATAACCAACGATAAAGGTCAAGAGGTACCAATTGTAAATGTTCGATATAAAATTTTGGATCCAGTAGAGGATAATTTGTATAATTACCTAATTAATGGGTAGATTTATGTCATGAAAATTCGTCTAATTTTTGCTATTGTTTTTTTGGGGAATTTGGGTTTGTACGGACAAAATCCTGTTGTGCCGATTCCCGTGGAGGTGATGTTTGGAAATGAACAATTCTTTTTTCAAATGTCCATCAAAAGAGAATTTTCTCCTAAAAGTAAATTTGGTTTTTTTTCTGTGGTATCCTATACAGCCAACTACCAAGAATCTCTGAATTCCAATTCCATCGTGGTGCCTGTACAATTTACCTATAATCTAAAAAAAGGCTTCTCATTCATTTCTGGTTTCGAAAATTCCACCAATTCGGGCGTCCACCCCATACTGGGTTTTCAGCATAGTTTCGCCAACCGAAAATTCCTCACTGTCTCACAATTTACTACAAGCCTCAATGCTAGCCTAGACTCTAAATTCTTCGGTTTATACGAATTTAAACCTCCTATCAATCAAAAACTGACTTTCTACAATCGCCTGCAAATGCTCTATATTCACAATGTGAAAGAATCCCTACACGAACGCTCTTACCTCATGCTTCGCTCCGGTATTAAGAAAGGTCCTTTTTCCTTTGGCCTTGCCGCTAATCTCGACCAATTCGGCCCCAATCGGAAATACGAAGATAATTTTGGTTTGTTTAGTCGCTGGGAATTTTGAGTGATTAGCTTACTTAAAAGTTTTGTCAAAGGCGAGGACGCCTGCGCTAGAAAAGTGTTCATCCTGTCACAGGCGAGGACGCCTGCGCCAGAGAGGAATCAAAGTCCAAAGGTTTTCTTTAAGATTTCAGTGGTGCGCGCTGCTGGGTTGGTGCGGATGGCCTTCTCCTCTACAGCTACTTCAGAAAAAATGCCGTCGAGCCCTTTTTGGGTTACATATCCCACTAAATCTGGATCTACCGTCTTTTGTCCGAATGGTACCGCATTATAAGCTTTCGCAATCTTTTCCCAGTAATCCAATGTTTTTGTTTTCTCTAAAGAAGCCTGAATAATCGGAGAAAATTTCGCACGAATTTGCTCCGATGTCTTCGATTTTAAATATTCCGTTGCTTCATTTTCCCTGCCACGAAGAATTTTGATTCCATCCTGGATCGTCATCTCTTTAATCGCCTGAATGAATATTGGTCCTGCCGTAGATACAGCATCCTCCGCCGCACGGTTCATCGATAAAATGAAATCATCCGCCAATTTCCCCAAACCAATTTTACGAAGCGTCGCCTCAACTTTTTGTACCTCCGGGGGCATTAAGATTTTATAGACAGCATTCTTATAAAATCCATCTGGTTTCGCCAATGCCTCCGTCGCCTTGTTTGTTCCTTTATTTAAAGCTTCCTTTAAGCCTGCGGCTATCTCCTCCGCACTTAGTCCTGTACCTGTTCCTAATACTTCTTTTTTAATGTCCGCCGCCTTATTTACCAAGCCCTTTAGGCTTTGCGCATTCAATTGAATGGATAAAAGAATTAATATGCATAATGTGATTAGATTTTTCATTTTTTTGTTTTAATATGGTTGGATTAATACTTCAGTTGGTATTTTCATGTTTTTGTGTAGATTTCTAATCATATCTAAAGACAATTTTCTCTTTTTATTTAGGATTTCACTTGCCCGACTTTCTAATCCTAACACTTTTGCCAAATCTTTTTGAGAATAATCCATTTGTTCCATTCTGAACTTAATGGCTTCAATGGGATCTGGAAATTGAATTTGAAAATTTTCTTTTTCGTATTTTTCGATTAAAATCCCTAATATTTCTAATTCATCCCCATTTTTCGAACCTCTGGTTGAATCAAATATTTCCTCAAGCCTTTCAAGGGCTTGGTTATAATCTTTTTCTGTTCTGATGGGTCTAATTTTCATGATCATTAAATATTGTTTGCATCTATTTTTTCATATTCGCTATGAGTTCCAATAAATCTTATCCATACCATTTGGTAATCATAATTGATTTTAACAATTAATCTATATCGGTTCCCTTTAATATTGAAACATATCCTGTTATTTTTTAAAATACTAACACGTGGATATTCTTTTATAATTTCATTTCCATTTTTCCACGCTGCTTTTGATGCTTCTTGGTACCAAGCTCTAAGTTGTTGCTCACAATTAGCATGTTTTTCCCAAAAATCCCGTAATTTTTTATTGAAATTACTCTCACTTTTCTTCTTTGCAATTCTAATAAAAAAAATCCCAAATTGGGAATAATATTATTGATTTTTTTGTTGGTATGGTTTTACCAAATTTTTGGCCGCGATGAATAGCGTCTCTATCCCCTGTTATTGCTTCTTGGGTGGGCTTGGTCGTAAATGGATTTGATTTTATCTAGGCTATTATGCGTATAAACTTGCGTGGCAGCCAAATTGGAATGTCCTAATAATTCCTTGATCGCATTTAAATCCGCCCCCTGATTCAATAAATGCGTGGCATAGGTATGTCGCAGTACATGGGGCGATTTTTTCTCCAAATTTTTGATTCCAGCTAATTCTTGTTTGACAATTCGCTGAACAAAAACTGGATATAATTTCTCGCCTTTATCCGTTATTAATAAATAAGGGTTTTCAATCGGTTTAACCGATCGATATTTCTTGATAATTTCCATTAAAGCCCTTGGTACTGGAATAATTCGCTCCTTATTCCGTTTTCCTAATACCTTGATGGTCGACTCATAATAATCTACATCACTTTCCTTAATTTCAATTAACTCCGATAATCGTATGCCTGTGCCATAGAATAATAATAATATGAGGTGTCGACGCATTCCGTCAAAATCTTCGGTCCATTCTTTGCTAAATAAAGGAATGGATTCGGATTCCCGAATGAAATGGGGGAGACGCTTGGGAGCCTTCTGCGCCTTAATTCCCTTCATGATATTTTGTTGAATGATTCCCTTTCGTAATAAAAAAGAAAAAAATGTACGTAAACATGCCAATTTACGGTTTATGCTAGTAGGAGAGAGGCCCTGGTCGCTCAGATTAATCATCCAGTTTTTTATGTCCCGTGTATCTATTTTTTGGATTTCTAGATTTTCTCCTACCGCCATAAAAAACTGGTCCAAATCGGTCTTATAGGAAATTACCGTATGTTTGGATAAACGCCTTTCCGTTTCTAAATGGTTAATAAAAGAATCTCTATAAGACATAGATTAAATTTAAGAAAAAAAGTTTGAAATAATATTTCCTTTAATTATATTTGCACTTCGAAATTTAAAAATAAAGAATTTAAACATATGTTAGTAATTTCAGTAAAAGAAAACGAATCAATTGACAAAGCTCTTAAACGTTATAAAAAGAAGTTTGAAAGAACAGGTGTTGTTAAAGAATTAAGAAGAAGATCACAATTCGAAAAACCATCAATTGCTCGTAGAACTGAGATGATCCGTGCTTCATACAAGCAAAGAATGTACGGAAATTTGGATAATAATTAATTCCTTGGGAAGAGTGAAGAGTGAATTTTAGCCCATGAATTTAATCGTGGTAAAAAATGAAAAGTGAAGAGGAGTTTTAAGCGAAAATATAAAATTTAAAATTTGGCTGTCATTTTTGGCAGCCATTTTTTTTTCTAAATTTGTATTCTAAAGAATTTTAATGGAGAATAAAAGAACCTTAGTGACGGCGGCTTTGATATATGCCAACGGACCAATACATATCGGACACCTTGCAGGTTGTTATCTGCCAGCAGATATTTACACGCGTTATCTTCGATTAAAGAAGAAAGACGTATTATTTGTTTCAGGAACCGATGAGCATGGCGTGCCTATTACCATCAAAGCGCAAAAAGAAGGAAAATCTCCGAAAGAGATTGTAGATCATTATTACACTATTATCAATGATTCTTTTAAAGAATTTGGAATTTCTTTTGATACCTACGGAAGAACTTCTGATAAGGTTCATTACGAGGTTTCCCAGGATTTCTTTAAAAAATTATACGATCAAGGAGATTTTATTGAAGAAATATCCGAACAATATTACGATGAGGAAGCACAGAAGTTTTTGGCTGATCGCTATATAACTGGTGAATGTCCGTCTTGTCATGCCGCAAACGCCTATGGAGATCAATGCGAGAAATGTGGTACAGCCCTTTCTCCAACTGAATTAATCAATCCGAAATCCACGCTTTCAGGGTCAGCACCTGTGAAAAGGGAGACCAAAAACTGGTATTTACCCTTGGATAGAATGCAACCTATGTTGGAGAAATTCATTGCTTCGCATCCGGAATGGAAATCGAATGTACTGGGACAAGTTAAATCTTGGTTGAATGAGGGATTAAGGCCGCGTGCGATGACAAGGGATTTGAATTGGGGGATTCCGGTGCCTTTGCCAGATACAGAAGGGAAGGTGCTTTATGTTTGGTTTGATGCGCCTATCGGTTATATATCCATGACCAAGGCCTTTACGGATAAATGGGAAGATTATTGGAAATCAAAGGAATCGCGTGTGGTAAATTTCATTGGAAAAGATAATATTGTTTTCCATTGCTTAATATTTCCTGCTATGTGTATGGCTCAGGGAGAATATAATGTAACCGATAATGTACCTGCGAATGAATTTATGAATTTAGAAGGCGATAAACTTTCTACTTCTCGAAATTGGGCTGTTTGGTTACATGAATATTTAAAAGATTTTCCAGGACAACAAGATGTATTACGTTATACGCTTACAGCCCTGGCACCAGAAACAAAGGATTCTGATTTTACTTGGGAAGATTTCCAAACGAAAAATAATTCAGAATTAGTGGGAATCATAGGAAATTTTGTGAATCGGGTATTTGTTTTGATCGAAAAGAATTTTGATGGAAAAGTGCCAGAAATTAGTTCAAAAGAAGATGCCGCGAATAATATTCAAGATCTATTAGGTGGTCTGCCAGAAGAATTGTCTAAACAATTTGAAAACTTTAAGTTTAGAGAAGCTTTAACTACTGCAGTTGAAATTGCGCGGATTGGAAATAAATTCTTGGCAGATTTGGAGCCATGGAAATTAATGAAAACGGATAAGCAGGCAGCTGGCGAGGTATTGTACCAAGCAACGCAGTTGGTGGGACATCTTATGGTGGGTTTACAGCCATTTTTACCATTTACCTCTGAAAAGCTAGCGAAAGGATTGGGAATCCAGAAATATTCTTTCGATGATTTCAATAACTATCATTTAGTGCCTTCTGGAACAGAAATTCAGAATCCTGGATTATTATTTGCAAAGATTGAAGATGAGACAATTCAGGCTCAAATTGATAAATTAAAAAAGCCTTCGACTGAAAATCTGGTGGTGGATGGGGCAGAAGAGGAAGAAAAAAGCTTGGAGCCAATTGGGGCGGAATGCAATTTTGAGGATTTTATGAAATTGGATTTACGCGTAGGAAAAGTAGTCAGCGCAGAACCAATGCCGAAGTCGAACAAGCTATTAAAATTAGGGATTGATGATGGCTTTAAAATTAGGACTATTCTAAGTGGGGTTGCTCAACATTTTGAGGCAAATGAATTGGTTGGAAAGCAAGTTTGCTTCGTAGCGAATTTGGCACCGAGAAAAATGATGGGTGAAATGTCTGAGGGAATGGTCTTGATGGCAGAAGATTCTAATGGAGATTTAAAATTAATTCAGCCACAATCTGAAATCAGAAATGGATCGAAGATTTCTTAGGGGATAAATTTATAATTATCCCTTAATAGCACAGTGTATAATAGTTGATCAAAAACATAGAATAGTTTAAAATAGGGCAAAAAAATAAGGTAAACAGATGCTGTCTACCTTATTTAAAACCTCTAAACCTATTTTAAACTATGAAAATTTTCTTTTCTTTAACTTCGAAAAGTTATACAAATCTAATACTTTTTTTTGAAATATATCAAATAAATACAAAAAAATTTTTTTTTTCTTATGAAAGCAAAAAAAAGATGTCGTAAAATACAACATCTTTATTTACCTCTAAACCTATTTAACTATGAAAACTACTAATTTTTACATCTCGATTCCAGGAAGTACCACTTTATAAACTGTGCTACTTGTATCTTCAAGATTTAATTCCTCATCAGAAATCACATTAGATCTTAAGTCCCAGATTAAATTTAACTTTGTTGATGAAGCTTTAATCTCGTTTAATAAACTTAACGAATTTTCGTCCTGAATGTTTTCTTTCTGTTTATAAATTTTTGCTATAGTCTCATTGAAAATTGTAATATCCTCAGATGAAACCTTTAAGTAAGCTAAATTCTTATTATTGAAATCTTCTAAAATTTGAATTGTTTTCTCGACATTTTTCGTATCGATGTTTCTCGCTAAAGATTTGATCTTTGCGTTGATAGTTTCGTCTCTTCTAACTAACTCCTCTACTACACGGTTTCTTTTTACTAATACACCGTTTACACTTGCTGCTGATACTTCAGTACTGATTAATCCAATTAATGCAAATACTATTAATAATCTTGTTTTCATCTTTTTGTTATATTTTTAACTAATGATTACGATACAAAATTATTGTATTATTTCTATATATGCAATCTTGAAATATTTATATTTTTATGTTTAAAACTGATGATTATTTGGATTTTGACTATTTTTCAAAATTTTATTTGGAAAATTTGCTTAAAAAATACTTAGAAAGTGATTTTTTTTAGTTTAGTGAAATTATTAGAAATGTACAATTATTTGAAAAATTCAAAAATTCTTGAAAAAGTACAATCATTGATTGAATTTATTCATTGTTTTATCGATTCCTTCCAAGCAAAAATTGATGATTATCTCTTGTGTTCTTGTTAAAATACCATTCATTTTCTCCATTTCTTCCTCTGAAAACCTGCCAAGAACGTAATTTACTTGATTTCCTTTGTGAAATTCATCCCCAATTCCCATGCGCAAACGATTATAGATTTGACTATTGATGGATTCTTCTATGGACTTTAAACCATTATGTCCACCTGCTGAGCCTTTTGGTTTGGCACGAAGTGTTTCGAAAGGTAAAGCGAGGTCATCTACTAAAATTAGTAGATTCTCCATGGGTATTTTGAGGTTTTTTATCCAATAATCTACAGATTTCCCGGAGCGGTTCATATAGGTATTGGGTTTTAATAGGTAGATATTTTTTCCTTTATAGCGAAATTGGGTCATGGAACCGTATCGAACCTCAGTAAATTTTAAATCTAATTCCTTTGCCATTTCATCTAAAGCCATAAAACCAATATTATGTCTTGTGAACATATATTCGATTCCTATATTTCCTAGTCCGACGATTAAATAATTACTCATTTAATTTCTGTTTATTAGATTAAAACTAGCTTGAGCGGTAGGCATTATGGTAATATCAGCTAAATTTACATGGGCTGGAGCTTCAATCATATAGCGTATTACTTCTGCAATATCTTCTGCTAATAGAGGTTGGAAACCTTCGTATACTTTATCTGCTCTTTCCTGATCTCCTTTAAAGCGTACATTGGAGAATTCGGTATTTACAGCCCCTGGAGCAATAGAAGATACTTTTATATGATAAGGATTAAAATCCATTCGCATGCCTTGTGTAAGGGCTTCTACGGCAAATTTTGACGCGCAGTAAACTCCTCCATTCGGATATACGAATTTTCCTGCAGTTGAGGATAGGTTTATTATATGTCCCGAATTTCTTTTTACCATTCCTGGGGAGATTAATCGGGTGATATATAATAGACCTTTTACATTTATATCCATCATTTTATCCCAATCCTCTGTATTTCCTTCATGGATTGATTCAAAACCATGGGCATTTCCGGCATTATTAATTAAGATATCAATTTGTTTCCATTCCTCTGGAAGGCTTTCGTAAGCTAATTTTGTTTCTTCCTTATTACTTATATCGAATACCAATATTTTCGTAGGGACTTGCAGTTCATTTGCTAAATCTTTTAAACGATCTTCTCTTCTTCCTGCAAGAATTAATTCATAGCCGTCTTTATTCATGGCAAAGGCTGTTGCCTTTCCAATTCCCGAACTCGCTCCCGTAATAAATATTCTTTTCGACATAATTCTTATTTATTCACTCTTCACTTAATTGCCTCATATAAAATGATTCCAGTTGCGACAGAAACATTTAGGGATTCAATTTTTCCTAATTGAGGTATTTTAACGCGGGAATCTGAGATTTGTTGAAGATTCTCTGAAATCCCGTTTTCTTCTGAACCCATGATGATGGCCAAAGGACCCTCATAGGTTTCTTCATGGTAGAATTTATTTCCTTTTTCTGTAACAGAAACGATTTTTAATCCTGATTCCTTTAAATTCTTAACTGCTTCTTCAAACCGTTCTTCCCTACAAACAGGTAAGTAGTTCAAGGCCCCAGAAGAAGTCTTCATAGCATCTCCATTGATTTGCGCAGCACCTTTTGAAGGAATTAAGATAGCGTGAACTCCCGCACTTTCAGCAGTTCTTGCAATTGCCCCGAAATTTCTTACGTCCGTAATTCGATCCAAGACTAAAATGAAAGGGTCTATTCCTTGTTCGAATTTTTCTGCGATGATATTATCAATTTTTGCATAATTCACCATGGAAGTAAAAGCAATTACTCCTTGGTGATTTTTTCTGGTAATTCTATTCAGTTTTTCCATCGGAACTTTCTGAACAAAAATACCACGTGCTTCCGCTAATTCTTGAATTTCGGTTTTTCCTAATTCGCGTTGAATTAAGATTTTATCAATCTCCTTTTCCGATTGAAGGGTCTCTAAAACCGTCTGAATACCAAAAACATAATCTGCTTTATCTGTTTTTGGGGTGGTATAATGAAAAGTTCTTTTTCTACCTTGAAAATTGTCTGACATAGAATCTAATTGAATTACAAAGTTACAAATCTTATGATAATTATTTACCTTTGCGTCAATGGAAATTACAAATGCACTTATAGAGCAATATATCGAACTTTTTTCGGAGAAAGAGCCGGAGCTTTTACAGCGTTTGAATAGGGAGACTCATGTAAAAATCTTGCAGCCTCGTATGTTGTCTGGTGCTATACAAGGACGATTTCTCTCCTTGATTTCGCATTTATGCTCTCCAAAATTGATTCTTGAAATTGGAACTTATACGGGTTATTCAGCCTTATGTTTAGCAGAAGGACTAAGGCCGGATGGCAAATTAATTACGATTGATATCAATGAAGAATTGGAGGATTTTACGAAAAAATATTTTGATGAATCCATTTATAAGGATCAAATTGACTATCGGATTGGGGATGCAAAAGAAGAGATAAAAGGAATAAATCAGGAAATTGATTTATGTTTCATTGATGCAGATAAGAAATCCTATCCCTATTATTTGGATCAGGTGGTTCCAAAAATGAAGAAAGGTGGGGTAATTTTAGTGGATAATGTATTATGGGATGGCAAAGTAGCAGAGGAGGATAAGCAGGATAAAACCACCAATTTATTAAGAGATTTCAATAAAAAGATTGCGGAAAATCCACTTTTGCAACCTGTTTTATTACCTTTAAGAGATGGTATTTATTTAATTCGAGTAAAATAATGGCAATAATAATGATTGATGACACTGTTTTGAGCAGTGAAATTACAGAGGAACATTTTGTTTGTGATTTAAGCAAGTGCAAAGGTCAATGTTGTATTGAAGGAGATATGGGAGCCCCTTTGGATAAGGAAGAATTACCGATTTTGGAAGAAATTTATCCGAAGGTAAAGGAATATTTATCCGAAGAGGGGAGAGCTGCCATTGAAAAACAAGGAACCCATGTGATTGATGAGGACGGAGATTATTGTACTCCCTTGATAGAGGATAGGGAATGTGCTTATGCCATTTATGATGAAAAAAATACCTTGAAATGTGGAATTGAACAGGCTTATTTAGATGGAAAAATTACCTGGAAAAAACCTATATCTTGTCATTTATACCCTATACGAATTTCAAAATTGGAAGATTATTGGGCATTAAATTATCATCGTTGGGATATTTGCGCGGATGCTTGTAGCCTTGGTAAATCATTACAAGTTCCATTATTTCAATTCTTAAAAGAACCCTTAATTAGACGATTTGGGGAAAAATGGTTCAAAGAATTGGAACAAGAATACGAAGATCGGAAGGCTAATGAATAATTATATTCCATTTGAAATCCGATTAATTCGTCTATTCATATAAGGACCAGGATTTTTTACGGCGTATCTTTTTGGACTTGGAAGTACTGCTGCTAGGGCAGCGGCTTCTCTTTTACTTGTTTTGGATGCAGAATGTCCGAAATATCGTTTGCAACCTTCCTCCATTCCAAAGGTATTGATGCCCGTTTCAGCAACATTTAAATATACTTCAAGTATACGTTCTTTCGACCAAAATATTTCAATTAAAACGGTGAAATAGGCTTCTAAGGCTTTTCTAAAATAAGATTTATGTTGCCAAAGGAAAACATTCTTAGCTACTTGTTGTGAGATAGTTGATCCTCCTCGTATTACTTGGGATTTTTTATTTCTTTCAAAAGCTTTTTGCATGCCCTTTAAATCAAATCCATAATGGTCATAGAATTTTTGATCTTCTGAATACAATACCGCTTTTGGAATATTGGAGGATAGTTCATCCAAGCTTTTCCATGTATATTTAATCGCAGAGGGCTTTCCATCTATCATGGCCTCTACCTTTCTTGAAAGCATCGTAATAGTCGTCGGTACAGGCAAAAACCGATAGATTATCACCCACGAAATAGTTACAAAAAAGAAATATTTAAAGAATTTTTTTATCATAATAGATGAACTACGAACTACGAGTTACGAACTACGAGTTACGAGTTACGAACTACGAACTACGAGTTACGAACCATGAACTACGAACTACGAGTTACGAACTACGAGTTACGAGTTACGAACTACGAACTACGAGTTACGAATTCTTCACTCTTCAATCATTAATTCCAAAGTTATTTCATCGGCTAATAGTTTTCCTTCGAAATTTAAGATTAAAAATTCATTTTCTATTCTTGCAAGGCCTAGTTTTTGAAGATTTTCTAAATATTTATTTGGAAAAGTCTCATTTACACGAGAAAAATCGTCTTTTAACTTAGAAAGATTAAGTCCCCATTTGGTACGGATATTGGTAAGGATATATTCGTTTATTTTATCTATTTCGGTTAATTCTTCTTTTTCAAAATAGTCTTTTCCTTCCTTTATGAATTGAATATATTTTGGATTATTGGCAATATTCCATTGTCTGCTCGAATAATTAAAGCTATGGGCGCTTGGACCAATACCCAGGTATTCTTCATTTCTCCAATAGGCAGTATTATGAACGGAGTAGGCTTGATTTTTTGCGAAATTTGAAATTTCATAATTTTCATAGCCATAATTCACCAATTCAGAAAAAAGGATTTCCATATATTCTGCATGAATATGATTATCAAAATCAATTAATTTTCCTTCTTTTTTCCATTTTCCAAAAACTGTATTGGGTTCAATAGTTAAATTATAGGCTGAAATATGAGGAATATTATTTTCCGCCAATATTTTAATATCCTCCTTTAAGATTTCTTCAGTTTGTCCGGGTAGTCCATAAATCAGATCAGTCGTAAGGACATTGAAATTAAATTTTTTGCATAATTCAATGGCTTTAAGGGAATCTTCTTTGGTATGGTTTCTATTTAGTTTTTTTAGAATATCATCATTTAAAGTTTGGATACCAATAGATAGCCGATTGATATTCAAAGATTTCCAATTAAGGAGATTTTCCTTATTTATATCCTCTGGGTTAGTCTCAATGGTGATTTCAGCTGCTTTATTGATGGAATATAGCGAATGAATTTTCTCGAAAATCTTTTGAAAATCGTCTTTGGATAATATAGAGGGAGTACCACCGCCAAAATAAATGGTTTCAAGATTCTTATTTGAAAGATAATTTTTTGAAATCTCCAATTCCTGAACCATGGCATTCACCAGATCATTTTTCGTTTTTAAATTAGTTGAAAAATGGAAATCGCAATAATGACAGGCTAAATGACAATAAGGGATATGGAAATAAAGGTGCATTAGGCTTGCGGCTCAAATATTAGTCGGGATAATTGATCCTCCAATAACATTTCATTTGCCAAACGTTGAATATCTGAGGGTTCAACTCCTTCGATTCGATCAAAAACCTCTTTTAAGGTTTCAATTTTTTCTTTATCCAATAAGGTTTTAGCCATCATGAGCATAAAATTTGAATTGGATTCCTCTGCCATGGCCAACTGACCTTTTAATTGTGTTTTTACCTTGGTTAATTGGTTAACAGATAAGCATTTATTTCTTAATTTATCAAATTCTTGGAATATGATTTTCAAAGCTTTATTGACTTGTTTTTTCTCTGTTCCGAAATAAATCGCCCAGAAACCTGAATCAATATAAGAGGTAAATGAAGCTTCAATTTGATAGGTTAAGCCTTTTTTCTCTCTAACAGCCAAATTCAATATGGAATTCATCCCTGGTCCGCCTAATAAATTGATCAGCATGAAAAAGGGCATTCTATCTGGATGGTCTATTTGAAAGGAATTTCTTCCTAAGGCCACTTGTGCTTGAGTTGAATGTCTATTGACTATTTTTTCAATTGGTTTATTAAAAATTGGGGCAGTTCTGATTCGATTGGTCTTTTTTTCTGGGATGGAAGAAAGATGTTTTTCTGCCATTTTAAAGATTAGTTCATGGGATTGTTTTCCAACAACTGAAACTACAATCTTATGGGTATCAATATTTTCTTCGAAAAAATTTCTTAAAGATTCTGTACTGACTGAATTTACCGTATCTTGTTTACCCAAAATATTCATTCCCAAGCTATGATTTGGGAATAAAATTTCATCGAAATCATCTTGGATAGCATCCTCAGGACTATCATAATACATAGCCATTTCCTCCAAGATCACCGTTTTTTCCTTTTCTATTTCCTTCTGGGGAAAAGTAGAATTAAAGGTGATGTCCGTCAATAATTTCAGGGCTTTTTCAAGATGATTATGAAGGATGGAAGCGTGAAAACATACTTTTTCCTTGGTGGTATAGGCGTTTAATTCACCTCCAAAAACTTCTAAATAATTAATTATTTGTAGATTATTTCTGGTTTTAGTTCCTTTAAAGGCCATATGTTCCCAAAAATGGGCTGTTCCCTGATTTTCATAAGATTCATCCCTACTTCCTACATCAAGCATGATTCCTACATGGGAAACTTCCGTAGAAAATACCTGTTTATGAACCACGCGGATTCCGTTTGAAAGAGTATGAATTTTAATATTGTTGCTCATAAGAATGTGCAAAATTAATGCATTTTTGCCTATATTTACAAAAAAGCCTAATTTCTTTGATCAAGAAAAAATATTTATTGATTCAGACAGCTTTCCTGGGTGATTTAGTATTAATCACCTCTGTATTGGAAAAGCTATTTCATTCAGACGAAAAAAAGGAAGTTCATGTTTTAGTTCGAAAAGGATTAGAAACAATCTTATCTGATTATCCCTATATTGATCAACTGAGGGTACATGTTTATGACAAAAAGAATAAGAGGAAATCATGGTGGGCACTAAATAAGGAGTTTCGTGCGATTGGATTTGATGAAGTAATGGTCTTTCAACGTTTTTTTGGAATGGGATTATTAGCCACTACGATCGGTGCCAAGAAAGTCTTGGGTTATAAGGAAAATCCACTTTCATTTTTATTTCATAAACGATTTATCCACGGAATGGGAAATGGGATGCATGAGATTGAACGAAATAATCAGTTTTTTGAAGATGGGGAACCTGCTCTAAAACCTAGGCTTAGTGCTCCCCAATATGCATCTTTATCAGATTTGAATTATATTTTTTTTGCCCCTGGATCTGTCTGGGAGACGAAGCGTTGGCCCAAAGATCATTGGGTTGAACTGATTAAGAATTCTCCCGAAGAATGGACATGGGTAATGTCTGGGGCGGGAGCTGAGCAGATTTTATGTGATGAGATTGAAAAGGAAATACAAGGGAAAAATTTAATCAATTTAGCAGGAAAGTTAAGTCTTAATGAATTGAATCAAGTAATTGGTACAGCGAAGCTTGCCCTTGTGAATGATTCTGGTCCCCTTCATATCGCCTCTGCGATGAATATTCCTACCATTGCCTTATTTTGTTCTACAAGTCCAAAATTTGGTTTTACTCCTTTGGCAGAGCAATCTCTTATTTTAGAATATGAAGGAGAATTAACTTGTAAGCCTTGTGGTAAACATGGTAAAAAAGCGTGTCCTTTCTCTCATTTTCTATGTGGAAATGGAATAGAGGTGAATCGAGTTCGTGCAGAAATTTCCCGCTTTTTGAATGCTTAATTTTTTCTTGCAAGAAGGTATAAGACAGCCATTCTTACAGCTACTCCATTTTCTACCTGATCAAGTATGATAGAATGAGGGGAATCTGCTGCATCTGAAGAAAGTTCTACTCCTCTGTTTATAGGCCCCGGGTGCATTAAAACAATTTCTTTATCCAATCTTTCAAGCATGGCTCTATTTATTCCAAAACTTTGGGAATATTCTCTTAAGGAAGGGAAGTATTTTATTTGCTGACGTTCTAATTGGATTCTCAAAACGTTTGCCGCATCGCACCAATTTAAGGTTTCTTCAACATTATGGGAGACTTCTACTCCTAATTCTAGTATATGTTTTGGTATCAAAGTGGAAGGGCCACAGATTCTTATATTTGCTCCTTGAAGTTTCAAGGCTAAAATATTCGACAAGGCAACTCTAGAGTGAAGGATATCCCCGATGATGGCAATATTTTTTCCTTCTAAATCTTCTCCTAATTTTTCTCTAAGTGAATAAGAATCAAGCAAGGCTTGCGTAGGATGCTCATGAGTACCATCTCCGGCATTGATAATATTCGCTTTGATATGTTTGGATAAAAAATGTGGAGCTCCCGGACTTTCATGTCGCATGACAATCATGTCTACTTTCATGGCTAAAATATTATTAACCGTATCTAATAGGGTTTCACCTTTTTTTACTGAGCTTCCGGAAGCTGAAAAATTAACTACATCTGCAGAGAGTCTTTTTTCTGCAAGTTCGAAGGAAAGTCTTGTTCGGGTAGAGTTTTCAAAGAATACATTGGCGATTGTAATATCATTCAATGCTGGGGTTTTTTTAATAGGACGATTAATGACGGATTTGAATTCTTTGGCAGTGGCCATAATTGATTCCAAACCTTCTCTTGTTAAATCCTTAATCCCAAGTAAATGTGGTGAGCTAAGCATAAATTACTTTGTTATTAACCAAATTTTATCTTCTTTAAATCCTTGTTCTTTATATTCAACTAAAACCTTTTCGGTTTCTAAGGTATTAACTTTTTTGCCAACATAATCTGCTGAAATAGGTAAGTCTCTATTATAAATTCGATCGATTAAAACGCAAAGTTCTACTTTAAAAGGCCTTCCGAAGGAATTCATTGCATCTAAGGCCGCCCTTACCATTCTACCAGTGGCAATAACATCATCTACTAGGATGACCCTTTTATTTTCTAATAAGAAATTGATTTCTGTTTGATTGGGCTTGATAATTTCTCCTTTGGAACGAATATCATCGCGGTAAAAGCTCGCATCTATTTTTCCGAATGAATATTTTTCATTCGATTCCTTGTCTAATGTTTCCTTTAATCTTTCAGCAAAAAATACTCCTCTTGGCTGTAAACCAATTATTACAGTTTCAATACCTTCAATTTTATTTTCAATGATTTCTTGACATAACCGAGAGATTGTTATTTCAAGTAAAGGACTGGAAAGAATGAGCTTACGTTCCATTATTATACAAAATTAGAGAAATAAACTTTAATTATCAAAATATTAAAAATAAGATTT
>JBJOIA010000156.1:0-2525 GCA_046047395.1 Bacteroidota bacterium
TAGATTGGTATTTAGCTAAGAAATCCCTTTAAAACTTACTTAATATTTTATAGTTGGGTCTTTCTTCTGAAATGGTCTTAAAACAAAGTCACTTAGAAATAGGTGACTTTTTTATTTAAAATCCTATCCAGTTTTATCTAATACTGGATTTTTGTTTTTCGTAGTTTTCCCTATCAGAGAGTAGTTGGAATCTTCTTAATTAGATTTTTTGGGTTTGCGCCAAGAATGTGCCAAGAATTTTAATAAAAATTTATGATATATACATATATTTTGGGATTTACACATAATTTACATTTTTAAGAAATTATTTTTAAATAAAAATCTATGTTTAAACGTATTTTATTTTTAATCTTAATTTCCACAAGTTTCCTTTTTTCCCAGAGAATTAATGTTGTTTATGACCTAACTAATTATCAACATGGTTATTCAGTAGCAGAATATTTAGTAGATAATTATAGTATATTAAATTATTTTGGACTTCCTGCCTCAGATTTAAATGGAGACAATTACCCTGATTTTCCAATGGTACATGTTGATGGAGAAAAAGATGAATTTGGGATTGAAATGGGCATGGACAGACAGTATAAATCTATTTTTTATCCAGAAAAAAAATTTGGAAGAGGTAAGTTTTATTATTCAAATAAATTCAATTTTATATATACCAACAGCCCAAAATTGTTTGATTCAAATTTTGATGGAAAAATAGATGGTTATATTAGTAGAGGTGGAGACGATCCAATCTATTTTCAAACGATTCCTGAATTTAATAGATTAGATTATAAAAATTATTTTGAGAAAAGAGGTGCTACAAATACTGAAAATTTATTTTTATGTAAAATACCTAATGACGGGAATGAATTTTCAGATAGATTATGGATATTTCATCCAATTTCACAAGTTTATAAATTTAATAATGATACAATCATTACAACCAATAATGAATTAATTCAATATGATGATTCCTTTAATTTTAGATTAGGAGAAAAGTTTGGAAGGGAAACGAATTTTGTTGATGGAGATTTTAATAATGATGGATTAGAAGATTATATTGTTTGGGGAGGATCTGTAATGAATAATGGTACTTGTGTTGATCAACTTTCAGAGATTCCTGGTGAGAAAACTGAAACCGGGATTAAATTTTTAGGACTAAGGTTGTTTCTCAGAGAAAAAGATGGTACTTATGCCGCTAGTTTAATAGATTATAATACAGATTTTTTAACTGCAGATACTTCGTTTAAGCATAGAGATCATCCAATTTATGGGTTTGGAAATGGTGGTATAATGTTTGATTATGATCAGGATGGGGAGTCTGAAATATTTACAGAATTTAGATATTCAGGAAATACACCTGAATTGGGATTTTATAAATTGAATTTAGATTCAAATGATATGGTGGTGCAAAAGGTTGATGTTGAAAATGGTTATAGAACTATAAATGTAGAAAAAATTTCAAATTTACTCCAATCTACTCAATTTGTTGAACTTTCCAGGACTAATGAAAAAGTTAGATTTTTAATGAGATATACATTTCATCATGGGGCTCTTCCAGATACTTCATTAAAAATAACCTATGCCTTTTTAGCCTATGAAATTAATGCAGGAGGAATTATTAAAAATATTACCCAAGAGGTTTTTCCTTATAATGATAATTTTTCTGATAGGATGACCAATTGGAGCAGTTTTTATTTATATGACATTGATAATGATGGTAAAAAAGATATTTATTTTCAGGATGGTGAATCTGGAACAGCCTTTGGTGTCGAAGGGTTTAAATATGGTAAAGAAAGATGGAAGTGGAATGATAAGCTTGGAATTCTTTATTTCAAAAATCTAGGCAATGATACCTATCAAATGAATGAATTTATTGATTTTAAAGCTGCAATAAATACAAGTTCAGATTTTTATAATTGGAATGAAAACCAAATTTCAGGATCCCATGCACAAATGATCTTTGAATCTACAGATGCGATGGTTGATAGATTTTTGCCTGGGTTTAATAGATATATGCCCATAAATTATGATAATGATTCTAAAACTGATTTTTATTCTGGGGGGAATATTTGGGGGGAAAATAGTTTGAGGATATTTTCAAGTCAGAAATTTCCAGAGGAAATCACGAAAAATTATGGAACTTACGATAAATATAAACTTGTAATTTCAAATGAAAAGTTTAAAAACCGAGATTTAAATAATAGATTAGATAAATTAATCTTCTCAATAGAAGATGGAATACCCATTAATTTAAACCCATTTATTGGTATTGTGATGCTAGATAATAATAAAATTAATGATGAATTCCCTTCAAATGCTAAAACAACATTTTATGATTTTAATGATCCATATCAATTAATTTATAAGGTTGAAAAGGATATCCCTTTTCAACAAACTCCTACAACTTATGATAAATTTGTAAATTCAAATTATCCTATATTTAAATTTCAAAAGGGCTCTATTTATTTAAATTTTGAAAATAATAAAGAAAATATAGTGGATTTGCCTGCTCAAAATAAATTGAATGAAATAAA
>JBJOIA010000157.1:0-15082 GCA_046047395.1 Bacteroidota bacterium
CCTGCCTCAACTAATTTACTTGTTCTTTCAATTTGTTGTTCGGTTATTTTAGTTTGAGTCTCGGCGACTTTATATTGATCTTCCGCAATTAAAATATTCAAATATGCAAGAGCTACTTGTAAACTAATATTATTTTGGATGTCCTCCAAATCCTTTTCTGAGGCCTTTAAATTATATTCAGCAGCTTTGCTAGAATTTTTTAAATTTCCTCCATTATATAATAATACGTTGGCAGATAAATTAAGGTTATTGTAATTTATATTTCTCGGATCATAAGTATTGGTAAATGGATTAAGAGAACGACCATATGATCCTGCCTCATTGATATTTCCATTAACATTTGGTAAAAAATTATTTCTGGATTGTTGATAATCTAGTTCAGCACTCTTTAAATTTAATTCAGAATTCTTAATGTTAAGATTATTTATTTTTGCTATTTCAACTGCTCTGAATAAATTTAAAACAGTAACCTTTCCATCACCTTGCACAGCATTTTGTCCAAATACACATAAATTTCCCAATAGGCAGAATAGAATTAAGTACTTTTTCATACACTTAGATTTTTGTAATGAATAATATCAAGCAAATCTAAAAAAAAAGTTTTGACTGATAATTGAATTTAGGATAAGTGGTAAATAAAAAGTTTAAAAGTTTTTTTTATCTTTATGTACCTATTTAAACAAATGAAAAATAAAATTGCCATTAACTTATTGTTATTTGGCCCAGAGATGGATAATTCCGTTTTAGAGGAATTGTCATATATTCAATCTTTGGGTTATGATGGAGTAGAAATTCCCATTTTTAATGAGGATATTAATTTCTATAAACCTTGGAAAGAACGAATACAAAAATTAGGGTTAAGTGCATTTGCTTGTACTATTACGAATGGAGAGCAAAATTTAATTAGCCAGGATGTACAGATTCGAAAAAATGGATTAGAGTTCCTTAAGAAGGCTGTTGATATTGCAGCTTTTCTAGGTTCTCCTTATTTGTCTGGTCCATTTCATTCAGGTATATCTGTTTTTTCTGGAAAGCCAGCCACAGAACAAGAAATCAATTGGGCCGTAGAAAATTTACGAGAACTTGCAGAATATGCGAAGGAAAAGGGAATTATTCTTGGAATAGAATATTTAAATCGGTTTGAGTCTTATTTAGTTTCAAGTGCGGATGAATTATATTCATTGGTAAAGAAAATTAATCATCCTCATGCTAAAATAATGTTTGATACCTTTCATGCGAATATAGAGGAAAAGAATACTGGAGAGGCAATAGAGCGAATAAAGGATGAAATGCCCCATATACAATTGTCTGAATCTACAAGAGGGATATTAGGAGAAGGCCAAGTAGATTTTGATTTGGTTTTAAATTCTTTGAAAAAGATTGATTATCAGGGTTGGATTGTAATAGAAGCCTTCAGTATTAAACTTGTTGCTGCCAATATTTGGAGAAAAATGTTTTCATCTGAAAGAGAATTAATGGAAAAGAGCCTAAATTTTTTAAAAAATAAAATGAATAATAAACTATGAAAAAATTAAATGTAGCCATAGTAGGATTGGGTTTTGGTGCAGAATTTATACCAATATACTTGAAACATCCTTGGGCAAATATGTATGCGATTTGTCAGAGAAATGAGGAGAAATTAAATGCAATAGGAGATGCATTTAATATTGAAAAAAGATATTCGAATTTTGATGATTTAATCAAGGATCCAGATATTGATGTGGTTCATATTAATTCCCCGATTCACCTTCATGCGGAACAAAGTTTGAAAGCATTATTAGCTGGGAAACACGTAGCCTGTACAGTACCGATGGCTACAACGGTAGAGGAATGTAAGGCAATCGTAGCTGCGGCAAAAAAAATGAATAAAAAATATATGATGATGGAAACTGTGGTTTATTCCAGGGAGTTTTTATTCATGAAGGAATTATATGAAAAAGGGGAATTAGGTAAAGTTCAATTTCTAAAGGCTTCTCATCAGCAGGATATGGATGGGTGGCCAGATTATTGGCCTGGACTTCCTCCGATGCATTATGCAACTCATTGTGTTGGTCCTGTGGCTGGTTTATTAAAATTAGATGCGGAATATGTTTCATGTTTTGGTTCGGGAACGATTAGGGAAGATTTAATTAAACATTATAATTCTCCATTTGCAGTGGAATCTGCCCATATTAAATTTAAAAATTCAGATTTAAGTGGCTATGTATATCGTTCTTTATTTGATACTGCCAGACAATATAGAGAAAGTTTTGAAGTTTATGGTTCGAAGAAGTCGGTTGAATGGCCATTGGTTGAAGGGGAAGAATTAATTGTACATACCGCCAAAAAACCTGAACATGAAATTCCTGAAAAAGTAACTTGTCCGGATTTTGCACATTATCTTCCAGAGGAGATACAATCATTCACTACTAAAGGGGTTTATGATCAGGATGAAAACCAACATTTATCCTTTACGCAGGGATCAGGGCATGGAGGCTCTCACCCTCATTTAGTACATGAATTTTTAGCAGCTTTAGTTGAGGAGAGGGATCCATTCCCCAATGCAGCTCAATCTGCTAATTGGACTTGCGTGGGAATTCTTGCTCATGAGTCTGCCATGCAGGGTGGTAAATTAATGAAATTACCGGAATTTGAATAGTGAATAGTGAAGAGTGAATAGTAAATAGTGAATGGTACGAATTAAGAATTAATAATTTATTATGAAAAAAGTTTTTGGTTTATTGTTTATTCTATTGGTGTCTGTCAATTTATTTGGTCAGCGACGTTTAGAATTATTATTTTTAGGAGATAATGGGCATCATCAGCCTTTTAACCGTTATCCTGCTTTACAAAAATATATTGGAGCTAAGGGGTTGAATCTTACCTATGTTTCTAGCTTGGAGAAAATTACTCCTGCTTATTTGGCAAAATTTGATGCTTTGGTCTTGTATGCCAATCATGATTCAATTGGGAAAGCACAAGAAACTGCTATTTTAGATTATGTAAAAAATGGGGGAGGATTTGTGCCAATCCATTGTGCCTCTTATTGTTTTAGAAATTCAAAAGATTTGGTGAAACTAATGGGAGGACAGTTTTGGACGCATACAATGGATTCTATTCATACGGTGAATACCATGCCGAATCATGAAATATTAAAGGATTACCAAGAAATAAAAACAGTAGATGAAACCTATATGCATACGAAATTGCAAAAGGACAATATTGTTTTACAAACAAGAAAATTAGGTAAGGACCAGTTGAATGTTAAACCAGGACAAACAGAAGAGCCTTACACTTGGATTAGAAATTATGGAAAAGGAAGGGTTTTTTATACTGCATACGGGCATGATGAAAGAACTTGGGAAGATTTAGGATTTTTAAATTTGGTTACCAAGGGGATTCTTTGGGCCGTAGGAGAGCAAAAGCAGGAAATACTTTCAAAATTGAATCTGCCAACGCTTCATTATAGAAAAGCAAAACTTCCAAATTATGAAAAAAGGGAAGATGCTATGTGGCAACAAAACCCTTTAAGTCCGGAAGAATCCATGAAATTTATTCAGGTTCCGGTTGATTTTAATCTTTCATTGTTTGCTTCTGAGCCAGATGTTATGCATCCAATTGCGATGACCTGGGATCATAAAGGAAGAATGTATGTATTAATTACAAAAGATTATCCAAATGAAAGAAAAGAGTCTGGGGGTTCTGATTATATCTTAATTTGTGAGGATACAGACAAAGATGGGAAGGCAGATAAATTTACCAAATTTGCTGAGGGTTTAAGTATTCCTACTTCCTTGGTATTTGCTAATGGGGGTTTAGTGGTTAGTCAAGCACCAGATATGTTATTTTTAAAAGATACTGATGGAGATGATAAGGCAGATATAAAGAAGGTATTATTCTCAGGATTTGGAACTTTTGATACGCATGCAGGGCCATCTAATTTGCATTATGGTTTTGACAATTGGATTTATGGTACAGTAGGTTATTCAGGTTTTAAAGGAAATATTGGTGGACAGGATTTTAATTTTGGACAAGCTTTATTTCGTTTCAAGTCTGATGGTTCAAAAATGGAACATTTGACTACAACTTCGAATAATACCTGGGGATTAGATTTGAATGAAGCAGGAACTTTATTTGCCTCTACTGCCAACAATGCTCATGGTTGGTATATGGCTATTCCTCATAGAAATATACCGAATGCACCAAGAACGATTAATGGTTCAAAAAATACGGATACCCATAAGGATATGCGTACGATTACAGGAAAAATTCGTCAGGTAGACGTATTTGGAGGATATACTGCAGCATCTGGACATAATTTTTATTCTGCGCGATCTTTCCCAAAAGAATATTGGAATCAAATTGCTTTTGTTTCAGAGCCAACGGGCCATGTGGTACATCAAAATCATCAGGTAAAATCGGGCTCAGATTATAATGATCAAGAAGCCTTTAATTTATTGGCAGGGGCAGATGAATGGTTTTCTCCAGTTTATGCACAGGTTGGTCCGGATGGTGCTGTTTGGGTGGCAGATTGGTATAGTTTTATTATTCAGCATAATCCTACTCCAACTGGATTTGAAAATGGAGGGGGAAATGCGTATGATACAGATTTAAGAGATTATACACATGGAAGAATATACAGAGTGGGTTATAATGAAGCTCCAGCTTATATTTCCCCTAAATTAAGTGCGGATAATTGGAGAGAAAATGTTCGTCAATTAAATAATTCAAATTTATTCTGGAGATTGACAGCCCAAAGATTATTAGTAGAAAATCCAAATCCAGAAATGGTAAGTGAATTGGTCAAATTAATTAATAATCAATCTACGGATGAAATTGGCTTAAATCCGGGTGCAATTCATGCCATATGGACCCTAGAGGGAGCAGGATTATTACAAGGTGAGGAAGTGATAAAGGCAATGATTGGGGCTTTACATCATCCTTCTTCAGCAGTAAGAATGAATGCAATGCGTGCTGCTCCTAAAACAAATCATGCTGGAATGGAAATATTGAAGGCGGGATTATTAGAAGATGAGGATCTAGAAGTTCAATTAGCTGCTATTAATGCTTTGGTGGAAATTCCTAATAAAGATCCAAAGATTCACGAAGCCTTAATGACTAAAATTGCGAAGGAACAAATGAATAAAGACCGTTGGATTCCTGAGGCCTTGGCTGCCTATGTTCTCCAATTGGAAAGTAAAGATTTAAATCAATTTATTTCTCAAGCTTCAAATGAAAAATTAATTGTTTCAGGAGATGTATTAGGAAGAGATTTAAATAATCCAAAGACGGATATTCAAACGAAAGGATTGGATTTAGTTGTTGAGGAATTGATCATAGATAAAGGTACCTTTAAATATCAGGAAGGTTCAGGTTTTTCAATTAAAGTGAAAAATATTGGGGATAAAGCCTTGCCAAAGGATGTTGAATTACCATTACATATTACTATTACAGGGGCTGGCAGGAAATTGGATATTGATTCTTATACTTTTAAAGATGGTTTATTACCTGGAGAATCAGGATTAGTATTAAAAAATACCAACGGGCCTTGGTCTGGAAATTTTGGATGGACTCCTGAGGAAGAGGGTGATTATGTTATGGAAATTAAATTAAATCATGATAATAAATTATCAGGAGAGAATTTATCCAATAATGTTTTCAGACAAAAATTTGAAATAAGAAATACCAAATCTTTGAACCAAGTAATTTTAGAGAGGGTGGGTAGAAATATGGGCTTAACGATGGGTGCTCATGAAATTGTAGGATTTTTATCTGCTAAAGATGTAAATACATTAGCATTTGGTTCTTTGTTGAAGGGCATCAATAGAACTTGGAATGTGAAGAATGAATTAGATTTGGTAGAGGGAGATTCTGATAAAATATTGGCTTTGTTTGGTAATTCTCCTGCAGAATTTAAAGGAGATATGGAAATTTTAGCAGAAAACTTTAAAGTTGAAATGCCAAGAAATTCTAACCAGAAGGTAGTGAAGATTCATATCAAAACTGTAAAAGAGGCAATGCAATTTGATTTAAAATCTTTCACAGTTCCCGCTGGGGCTTTGGTAGAATTGACCTTAGAAAATGTGGATGCAATGCAACATAATTTAGTTATAGGTCAAATAGGTTCCAAAGAAGTTATTGGTGCGGCAGCCGATAAGATGATAACTCAATCTGATGCTTCAGACAAAAATTATGTTCCAAGTATTCCTGAAGTTATCGCCTCAACACCTATGGTGAATCCGGAAAATAGGGTTAGAATTAAATTTACTGCCCCAGAAAAAACCGGAGAATATCCTTATGTATGTACTTTCCCAGGCCACTGGAGCATTATGAATGGAATTATGAGGGTAGAGTAAAATTGAAATAAAATGAAAAAAATCGATCCAAGATTTAATTTTGAGGAAGCTAAAAATTCTACAAGAAGACAATTTTTAGAAACTTTAGGATTTGGTCTTGGATCGATCGCTTTAGGGAATTTAATTAGTTCTTGTGGTACGAATAATTCCGTAGGAGCCGGAGATTTTGCTCGTATTTCACCTCAATTGGGAAAGGCTAAATCTGTAATATTTATGCATATGGCCGGTGCTCCTTCCCAATTGGAATTATTCGATTATAAACCTATTTTAAATAAATATGATGGAACTGCTTGTCCAGAGGAATTATTAGAAGGTAAAAAATTTGCCTTTATTCAGGGGATACCTAAATTATTAGGAGGAAAGGCAAACTTTAAGCAACATGGCCAGTCTGGGCATTGGATATCGGATTATTTACCACATTTATCTACTATTTCAGATAAAATTTCCTTTTTAAAAGGACTTCATACAGATCAATTTAATCATGCTCCAGCTCAATTAATGATGCATACGGGTTCTGCCAGATTAGGAAGGCCTAGTATGGGATCTTGGGTAAGCTATGGCTTAGGTTCATTGAATCAAAATCTTCCCTCCTATGTAGTTCTAGCTTCTGGTGGAAATAATCCGGATGCAGGGAAGTCTGCATGGGGGAGCGGTTTTTTACCTTCCATTTATCAGGGTGTGCAATGTAGGTCTCATGGAGAGCCTGTCTTATTTATTGATAATCCTAACGGAATGCCGAGAGATTTAAGGGGAGAAACGATTTCTACGATAAATCAATATAATCAAGAATTATTTAATAAAATTCAAGATCCAGAAATTTTAACTAGGATTGACCAATATGAATTGGCATACAAGATGCAAATGTCTGTTCCAGAGGTAATGAATATAAATGACGAACCCGAAGATATTCATGAATTATATGGTACTTCGCCTGGTAAGGAATCATTTGCAAACAATTGCTTATTGGCGAGAAAATTGGTAGAAAATGGGGTTCGGTTTGTTCAATTATTTGATTGGGGTTGGGATTCACATGGGACAAGTGCTGATGGTTCAATCGATATTGGTTTAAAGGAAAAATGCAATCAAGTAGATCGGGCTTCCACAGCTTTAATTTTAGATTTAGAACGAAGAGGTTTACTGGATGAAACTTTAGTTATTTGGGGAGGAGAATTTGGTAGGACGCCTATGCAGGAAAATCGGGATGGTGTTCAATTGCCATTTTATGGGAGGGACCACCATACAGATGCCTTTACTATGTGGATGGCCGGAGGAGGAATAAAACCTGGATTTAGTTTAGGTGAAACAGATGAATTAGGATATTCAGTAATAAGTGGAAAAACTTCAATTTATGATTTTCAGGCAACCGTATTGGCTTGTCTAGGGTTTAACCATGAGGAATTTACCTATCCTTTTCAAGGTAGAAATTTTAGATTGACGGATGTTTTTGGAAATGTAATTGAACCAATAATTAGTTGACATGAAATTTTATGGGCTTTTCATTTTGGTATTTATTATTCAATCTTGTTCCTTGTTTGAGAATGAGATTGATTATAATACTGATGTAAAGCCTATTTTAAATAAAAATTGCATCGCATGTCATGGAGGTGTCAAAAAACAAGGAGGATTTAGTATTCTATTTGAAGAGGAGGCCTTTGCAAAAACCAAATCGGGCAAGGCAGCAATAATACCTTACAAGCCTGAGGAATCGAGTTTTATTCAACGATTGACCTCACATGATAAAGAGGAGAGAATGCCATATGAAATGGACCCATTAAGTGAAAAAGAAATAAAAATTCTTACTAAGTGGGTGAAGCAAGGGGCAAAATGGGGAAATCACTGGGCCTATCAAGATTTGAAAAGTCCAAAAATACCCAATTATTCTTGGTGGAGGATAAAAAAAATTATGCCAATAGTAAATAATTGGGAAAAGAATGAAATAGACCTATTTATTAGAAAAAAACAGAAAGAAAAAGGTTTAGTTGAAAATCCTATTGAATCAAGTAGTTCCTTGTTAAGAAGAGTTTATTTAGATCTTGTTGGAATTTCCCCTAAAGGGAAGGATTATTTCAAATACGCGGATTTAAATGAAATTAACTATGATTTTTTAGTAGATTCCCTCTTGTCTGATGAAAAATTCGGAGAGAAATGGGGAAGTATGTGGCTGGATTTGGCCAGGTATTCAGACACAAAAGGATATGAGAAAGATGAAGGAAGATCAATTTGGAAATACCGCGATTATGTCATTCAATCTTTCAATAAAGATAAGCCATATGATCAGTTTATTCGAGAACAATTGGCGGGAGATTTGTTTGAAAAACCTACTGAGGAAACTTATATTGCCACAGCCTTTCATAGAAATACAGCGAATAATGATGAGGGAGGAACAGTAGATGAAGAGTTTCGGACTGCGGCCATTTTAGATAGAGTGAATACGACTTGGGAAGCTATTCAAGGAACAAGTTTTAGTTGTGTTCAATGTCATTCACATCCGTATGACCCAATTAAACATGAGGAATATTATCAATACATGGCCTATTTTAATAATACTAGTGATGAAGATACTCCAGATGATTCACCATTTTACAGGCATTTTGAGGAAATAACGGATTCCAAAGTTGATTCTCTTTTAACACTTATTCAAGATCAAAAAATACGAAATGATTGGAATAGAACTATTCGATTTTTAGAACCAAAAATATTGCCTCATGATGCAGCAATAATTGATAATGGGGCTTTGCAAGATTCAAAATATTTAACTATTAGAAATACAGGAGGAGCCCTTTTTAAGGACGTAAATTTTTCAGGTAGTGGTAAAATATTAATTGCTTATGGTAATAAAAATGATAGTCCCACACAGGTAATTTGGAGGGATGGGGGGCCAAAAGGTAAAGTCCTTCATAAGTTTCAATTAAAAGGAACTAAATCATGGGGGTGGACAAATTCATGGGAAAATGTAATCGTTTCAGTACCAAACTGGATGGGCAAAAGGGATATTTATTGGGAATTAACAAATAGTAGATTAAAAAAAGACGAAAAAATATTATTGATGGGTTATTGGATACCACTCCCAAAAACTGTGGAAAATATTCAAAAATTCAATGATATAGTTTTTGAACTTATTCAGGAAAAACCAAAGTATACTACCCCAGTTTTATTGGAAAATATAGGTGCATATAAAAGAAATACCCATTTATTTGAAAGAGGTTCATGGTTAAGTCCGGGTAAAATTGTTGAAAGAGGTATTCCTAGTTTATTTAAATCAAGTAATAAAATTAAGAATCGCTTGGATTTGGCCAATTGGATGGTAAGTTCAAAAAATCCGCTAACCTCAAGGGTATATGTAAACCGGATATGGGAACAAATATTTGGATTGGGTATTGTTGAGACCTTGGAGGATTTTGGAAGTCAGGGTTTGGCACCAACTAACCAACCTTTATTGGATTATTTAGCCTATAAATTTCAAACGGAATTTAATTATTCCACCAAAAAACTGATAAAATATATACTTCAATCTTCTACTTATCAGCAAAGTGCAAGAATTCAACAGGAGAATTTGGATAAGGACCCATTAAATATTTATTTATCTCATTTTCCGAGGGTTAGATTATCTCCGGAACAATTAAGGGATCAAGGGCTTTATTGGTCAGATCTATTATCAGAGAAAAAATTTGGTCCAAGTGTTATGCCTTATCAGCCAGATGGAGTTTGGAATCAACCATATTCAGGGATGCAATGGAAAATCTCTGAAGGGGAAGACCAATTTAGAAGGGCTATCTATACCTATTGGAGGAGATCCAGCCCATATCCTACCATGATAAATTTTGATGCAGGTATGCGTGAAATATGTTTATCTAGAAGGATTCGTACCAATACCCCTTTGCAAGCTTTAAATACCTTGAATGATCCAGTATTTCTTCAAATGGCAGAAAATATGGCAAAAAATAATTTAAGAAATAAAGAATTTATTCAAGATATTTACTTGAAAATGTTTGGAGAGGAGATTTCAAAGGAGAATTATTCTATTTATCATAATCTTTATGAAAAGTCTTTTTCCTATTATCGTAATAATCCTGAGGATGCAAAAATTCTTATGAAAAGTTGTTTGGATACTTTGGAGAATAAAAATTTTATTGAAATTGCAAGTAAAACCGTGGTCATCAATACATTATTAAATATAGATTTAGTTCTTAATAAACCTTGATAAACCTAGAAATTATGAAAAATAATCGAAGAGAATTTATTAAAAAAAGTTCAGCATTCATGGGAACAGGATTTTTATTGTCGAATAGCAAAAAAAGAGATCGTTCGAATGAACCCATTATATTAGGTCATAATAATTATCAATATAAAGTAATTCCAAATTGGGGGATTTTAGATGCAGGTAAAAACCCTGTTAATGATTGTCATGAATTAGTAGAAGATGCAAAGGGGAGAATAATTTTACTAACGAATGAAACGAAAAATAATGTTATTATTTATGATAAATCTGGGAAGTTATTAGAAACATGGGGGAATTCATATCCTGGAGCTCATGGCTTGACGATAAGTAATGAAGGGGAAGAGCAATTTTTATTTATTGCAGATAATACAAGACATCAGGTTATCAAAACAGATTTAAAAGGTAATGAGATTTTAAAATTGGAGTATCCTAAGGAGACAGGGGAATATGAACATCCTCATCAATTTGTGCCGACGGAGACTGCCATCAATCCTATAAATGGAGATATTTATGTTGCAGATGGTTATGGGATGAATTTTATTACGCAATATGATGCTAAAGGAAATTACATTCGTCATTGGGGAGGAAGAGCGAAGGGTGGCTATGAGGATGAAAAATTTGATACCTGTCATGGAGTATTAATTGATACTCGCGACCCACATAAACCAACTTTATTAATTACGGATCGGGTTAATCAATCTTTGAAAAGATTTACCTTGGATGGTAAATTTATAGAGAGATATCATTATCCTGGATCCTATATTTGTAGGCCGGTAATACATGGAGAAAATATTATTGCGGCATGTTATCGAAGTAAGGATAGAAGTTTAAATGCTTCAGGATATGTTCAAATAATTGGAAAGGATATGAAGGCTATTTCAACCTTAGGTGGAAATGAGCCAATATATACCAACGGGGTTTTGAATGACCAATACAAGACGGATGAAAGTGGTATTTTTATTCATCCGCATGATGTTTATGGAGATTCAGATGATGGTATCTACGTTGCACAATGGAATTCAAATAAAACTTATCCAGTTAAATTAGAGAGAGTTTAAAATGTTATTAAAAGAAAGTTTATTTACTGTTTGGGCACAGTTTTTTGGTAGATTTCATCCATTAGTAGTTCATTTACCCATTGGTATTTTAATATTTGGAGCAATAATTCATTGGTTCTATGTTAGAGAAAAACCCAAAAAGCGTAGTTCTTTGGTAAAATTAACTTTGTTATGGACATTTATCACCTCTCTTATTTCCTGTGGTCTTGGATATTTACTTTCTCTATCAGGAGAATATGAGGAGAATATGCTAACCCAACATCAGAATATGGGGCTATTGTTGGCAATTAGTTCAGGTGTTATATATGCCATGTTACAAACACCTTATGTTAAGAATTATATTAATGGGATAATTCGTTGGATTTACCTGTTTTTTATTTTAATGATTTCTATCACGGGACATCTCGGAGGAAATTTAACACATGGAGAAGGATATTTAAGTCAATTTACTCCTCCACCATTTCGTTATTGGATGGGAATGGATACACTTAATTTAGAGGCAGGAGGAGAAAGAAAAATAGATTTGACGACGGCTTTAATTTATGAGGATTTAATTGAGCCAATCATGCAACAAAAATGTTGGTCATGTCATAATGATAAGAAGCAGAAAGGAAATTTGAGGATGGATAGTTATGATTTTCTAATGAAAGGAGGAAAACATGGCAAGATAATTGTTGGTGGTAATTCAAAGGATAGCGAATTATTAGTGCGCGTAAATTTAGAAGAAAGTCATGATGAACATATGCCCCCTAAGGGAAAATTAGGACTTTCAAAAACTGAAATTTTATTAATTGAATGGTGGATTAATGAAGGAGCAAAGAAGGGGGTGAAATACCAGGGAGCTAATCTACCGAAGGAAGTAAAAGATTATATTAATTCCTTAAATTCAGAGGATGGTCCAAGGTTTTCAAAGATTATTTTAGAGGAGATTGAGCCAATACAGGAAGCGAAATTAAGAAGCTTTAAAGAAAAGGGAATTATTTTGAATACGCTTTCCATGGATAATAATCACCTAGAATTTAATTCAATAAATTATTCAGATTTAAAGGATGAAGATTTAGATGGGATAGAAGAATTAAAGGATCATCTTGTTTATTTAAAAATTGCAAGAACAAAAATTTCCAATGCTTCAGCAAAAAGAATAAAGCAACTAGAAAATTTGGTCAAATTAGATGTTTCCGGGAATAATATTGATGATGAATTCGTGAAGGAAATGATGAATTTGCCTTATTTAGAGGTTTTAAATCTGTATAATACAAAGATTAGTAAAAAGACATTGGAATATATTAAGAATTTTAAAAGTTTGAAAAAAGTATTTTTATATGGAACGAAGGTAGATTCCAATTATGTTCAAGATTCAAAAGCAATAAAACTTTCCATAGGCTCCTATACTAAGGGGAGTAAAGGAGGTATTGCATTCGTAGAATTTAATAAGGAAACAAATACATTTGAAAAGCAGGATGAATTAGATCAAAAAAATGCTTCTTTTCAAGCCTTTACTAATGATGGCGAATATTTTTATTCAGTAACAGAGTTTGGGGGAAATTCAACTTTAGTAGCTTATAAAAAAACTCCTGATGGGAAATATGAAAAATTGAATCAATTACCTACGAAAGGTGAGGACCCATGCTATATTGAATTAGGTCCAAAGGGCATGATTTATACGGCAAATTATTCAGGAGGCAATATTTCTGTTTTTTCTACAAAAGAAGGGAAACTCAATAAATTGGAACAAATAATTGAATATAAAGGGAGTTCTAAAAATAAGGATAGGCAAGCCTCCTCCCATCCACATAAAGTGGTGATTAGCCCAGATTCTAAATTTGTTTTTATTCCAGATTTAGGTACGGATAAGATTTATAGGCATAAAATTTTAATGGATGGTAATTTAGGAGAAAAAGAAATAAGTGCAGAATTGGAACCAGGATCGGGGCCAAGGCATTTGTTATTTCATCCAAATGGAAAATTTGCTTATTTGATAACTGAATTAAGTGGAGAGGTATATTATTATTATTATCAGGATGGTAAATTAACACTTAAGAATAAATATTTAGTGGATGATTCAAAAGCTATAACAAAGGGTAGTGCCCATATTTCCATTAGCCCCAATCAAGAATATTTGATGATTTCAAATCGGATTTCTAAAGAAGAACTGGTTTGCTTTCGGATTGGGGAAATTGGGAGTCTGAAAAAAGTTTATAACCAAAAAGTTGGTCCTATGCCCCGATTTTTTCTTTTTTCCAGAGATGGAAAAATATTATTTGTGGGAAGTCAGTCTGAAAATTATATTCAAGCTTATAAATTTAATTTAGATACAGGGGAACTCTCCCCATTAGGTGAAAAATGGGCTATAGAATCCCCAGTATGTTTCAATCAATTGGATTAATGGAGTATTTTTTCAATAATTTCAGATTGATGTTTTTTAATATGATTTAAAAAGCTTTCTGCAACAGGAGAAAGATTTTTACCTTTAAGCCAAATTAATTGCCAATCTGCAGTCAGGGGTAATTCTGGGTATTTTATTATTTTTATTTCCCCAGAAATTAATTCCTTTTTGATTCCGACTTCTGGCATAATTGTAAATCCTAAATTGGCTAAAATTGCTTGTTTTTTTCCTTCATTTGAAGAAAATTCCATAATCTTCCTAGGCTTGATTTTATTTGAATTTAGAAATTTTTCGATTAATCCTCTCGTTCCAGATCCTTGCTCTCTTAATAATAATGTATATTTCTCAAAAATTGATTTCCTGTTTTTGACCATTTCTTCATGGGAATTGGCATGACAAACCATATAAAGTTTGTTTTCAAAAAGCTCTAAATTCTCGGTATTTAAATTTTCTGGATTTAGGAATCCTAAAGCAAAATCTATTGTATTATTTTCAAGGGATACTAATACGTTTTCTTTATTTGATACTTCAAATTGTACCTCTACTTTCGGATTTTTTTTGATAAAACCAGCGACCATTTCAGGTAATAAATAAGCCCCAGAAGAAACAGAATTTATTGTAAGTTTGCCTGTTAATTCACCTTTGTATGCAGAAGCAATATAGGTCATTTCATGTGCTTGTTGAAGTATTTTTTCTGCGGCATCTGCAATTTCATTCCCAAAATCAGTAATATAAATTTTTCTTCCTACTACTTCAGTAAGAGGAAGCTCAAATTGTTCTTGGAAATTTTTTAACTGAATGGAAATTGCAGGTTGAGTTAATTTATGTTCTTCTGCAGCTTTTGTGACACTTTGGGTTTTTTTAACAGTTAAGAAAATTTGAAGTTGTTTTAATGTATAATTCATAATATTAAAGGTTCCTTTTTTTAAAAAGGAAATTTGTTTAAACAGTTGTTATGGAGATAATTATATAATATTGAATCAAATTTAATAATTATTTGTTTTAATACTTATTTGTTTTAATACTTATTTAATTCTTTCTTTTTAATTAGATTTATTAAAAAAAAATAAAATGAGAAATTTAT
>JBJOIA010000158.1:0-7305 GCA_046047395.1 Bacteroidota bacterium
GTTTTGAATGAATATTTTGGAGGAGAATTAAAAATGCATCCAGATGCCTTAAAGGATGTTACAGAATTTTTCCAAAAAAGAGGAAGAGAATTAACCGATATTAATAGAAATCAAGCTTTACTTCCCTCTGCTTGTGAATTTATAAGTAATAGACAAGGAACTGCTCCTTGTATGTGGTTTAATCAAAAAGAAACTATTTGGGTTTCTATGCCTGGTGTTCCTTTTGAAATGAAAGCCATTATGGAGCAAGAAATTTTGCCAAGATTACAAAAACATTTTAAAACCCCTGTAATTGTCCATAAGGTCATAAAAAATGTTGGAATTGGCGAATCCTATCTTTCTGAAATGATTGAGGATTGGGAATTGAATCTACCTTCGCATATTAAATTAGCTTACCTTCCCTCCTATGGTTTAGTAAAATTAAGACTGACAGCAATTGGGAATGATAAGGAGGTACTACAATCTGAAATCCAAAATGAGATTGAAAAAGTAATGCCTTTGATTGAAAAATATGTTTTTGGCTATGATCAGGATGAATTGGAAGTTGTGATTGGAAGAACCTTAAAGGAAAAAGGTCTTACAGTGGCTACAGCAGAATCTTGTACTGGAGGGTATTTGGGACATAAATTTACATCAGTTCCTGGAAGTTCGGCCTATTTTTTGGGTGGAATTATGGCCTATGATAATTCAATTAAAATTAATGTTTTAGGTGTTGATCAGGATACATTAAAAGAACATGGAGCTGTAAGTGAAGAGACAATTATTCAAATGGCAGACTTGGTTAGAAAGAATTTTGGTAGTATTTTTGGGATAGCAACTTCAGGAATAGCCGGGCCAGATGGAGGAAGTCCTGAGAAACCAGTTGGAACCATTTGGATTGCTGTTTCGTCACCGGAAGGAACCATTTCCCGAAAGTTGACATTAGGAGGAAGTAGATTGCAGAATATTCAATTAACCGCGATATCCTGTTTAGACTTACTCAGGAAGCAGTTATAATTTTATATTTTATGCCAATAGTTGAAGTAAATCTTCCTAAAATGGGAGAAGGAATCATGGAAGCCACAGTATTAACCTGGTTAAAAAAACCTGGAGATATTGTTTCTGCCGATGATTTTATATTGGAAGTGGCTACGGATAAAATTGATACGGAAGTGCCTACCCCAATTTCAGGGAAAATTCATAAAATATTGGTTCAGGAAGGTGAAATCGCAGAAATTGGTAAGCCAATTTGTTTGATGGACTCAGATGATGCTGGAGAGAATAATTCAGCAGAAACCTTAATTGATCCAACGGAAATATTTAATGAGTTATCCGTAAATATGGCCGATCTTGATCAGATAAATCATCTTACTCAAATCAGTACCTCTCCTAATCAGTTCACTAATTCAAATGAATCCAATCCATGGATTTCTCCATTGATTAAGCAAATTTGTATTCAGGAAAATATTTCACTTAAAGAATTAAATTCCATCAAAGGAACTGGAATTGAGAATAGAATTACTAAAAAGGATGTTTTAGATTATATTGATCGAAGAAATGGATCGGTATTGACAAAAGGTTCTGCAGTTCCAATTCAAAAAATTCCGCGATTAGAAGGCGACCAGGAAATTCCAATGGATAGACAGAGGAAAATGATTGCTGAAAGAATGGTCGATTCAAAGAGGATTTCTCCACATGTAAGTTCCGTAATAGAAACCAATGTTTCAAGGCTTGTAAAATGGAGAGAATCAATTAAAAAAGAATTTATACAGAATCATCAACAGAATTTTACTTTTACACCTGTTTTAGTAAAAGCCACAGCCGAAGCATTAAAGGCTTACCCTGGCATGAATATTTCTGTTGAAGGAGAGATAATTATTCAACATAGTATTATCAATATTGGTGTTGCAGTAGCTTTACCAAATGGTAATTTAATCGTTCCAGTTATTAAAAATGCTGATCAAAAAAGCCTTACTGAATTAGCTTTTGAATTAAATGACTTATCGAATAGAGCTAGAGAAAATAAACTTTCTCCAGCTGAATTACAAGGAGGAACTTTTACTATTTCTAATATTGGCGCATTTGGGAATATAATGGGTACTCCAATAATTGTTCAACCACAGGTAGGTATTTTAGCTTTTGGTACCATAGAAAAGAAACCAGTTGTATTTAGTGATGAAAATGGTGATCAAATTATTATAGCGAGTAAAATGTTTATTACCCATTCATACGACCATCGAGTGGTGGATGGTTCCTTAGGTGGAATGTTCCTTAAATTTGTTTCAGATTATTTAGAAAAAGAAGATTTCAATTTATAAAAATCATAAAAAAAAGAGTCAAGTTTTAACTTGACTCTTTTTTTATATCAAAAACTTATTATTTTTTCAATTTGATTATTTTCAAAAAGGATAATAATTTAACCACTGGGTAAGTAGGATCTAATTCAAACCATTTAGTAGCAAAATTAGTACGCATTGGAAGTTTGTGGTGATTATTCTGAAATAATTCTCCCATCATTAAGAAATCTAAAATCAAAGAATTTTTAGAATGATCGTGATTATCATAATTTGAATAACCATATTTATGGCCAGACCAATTTACAATAGCCCCATGAACTGGTCCCATTAAAAAATGTACTGGTAATAAGAAAAAGAAAGCCCAATGCATATCAAATTCTACATAAGCCCAAATATAAAATAAAGAATAGGCTACTCCCCAAGCTAATCTAGAAATCCATGAATCTCCAATAGCTTCAATGGTTTTAGATACTGGATAATTATGTTCAAAGCGATCTTCTACTTTGGTTTCTCTATTTAAAACAGCATTATAAATATTTTTCGTCTTCCACATCATTGTGAATACATTCGTCGAAAATAAAGGTGAATGTGGATCTTTTGGGGTATCTGAAAAAGCATGATGCATTCTATGTAAAATTGCATAAGCTCTTGGAGATAAAAAAGAAGACCCCTGCGAAACATACGTGAAAAAATAAAAGAATTTTTCCCAAAACTTATTCATCGTAAACATCTTGTGTGCAGAATATCTATGTAAAAAGAAAGTCTGACTAAATAATGATGCATACCAATGAATTAAAAAGGCTGGAATGACTAATTGCATAGTGTTTTTTGTTTAATTATTTACAAAATTAAGGAAATTAACTCAGTATAGAAAGACAAATCCAATTCACTTATAATGATTTTAATCACCTTTTTGATTTTGTAGTGTGGAAATTTGGATAAGTCCAACTAATCCTGCAGTCTCAGTCCTTAAAATGGTATTACCTAAACTTATTGGTAACCAATTCATTTTGAGCATTTTGTCTAATTCTTCTTGAGAAAAATCTCCTTCCGGACCAATTAAAAAATAGGTTTCTTTATTAATATTTTCTATATCCTTATAAGTTTTATTTAAGCCAGGTAACAAACTTCCAAAAAGAAAATTTTTATCATTATCAATAGAAATATTCTTTAAAAATTCATCAAAATTAATGATTGGAAGGATTTCAGGAAGAAACAATTGTTTGCTTTGTTTGATGGCAGAAATTGCAATTTTATTCAATCTTTCTAACTTAACTTCTTTTCTTTCAGAATGGAAAGTTTTGATAAATTGAATTGAGGCTATTCCTACTTCCGTACATTTTTCTGTAAGCCATTCCATCCTATCCATTTGTTTTGTAGGTGCAATAACTAAATGGATTAAGGGTTTAGATTGAAAATTTTCTTCACTTTCTACAATTTCAATAGAAACATTTTTCTTGTTAATATCCTTGATTTTAGCGAGCCACTTACCCCCTTTTCCATCAATTATGAAAATTGAAGAGTTTAAATTTAGTCTTAAAACTTTTGTAGCATGAAAAGCCTCTTCCTCAGATAGAAAAGGATCTTGAATGTTTGGATGATAAAATACAGGGAAATTATTCATTCGATTTGAAAGAATACAAGGTTGTATCCAGTTTTAATCGACCATTATTAAAGTCTTGAATAAATTTTTCGATGACATCTTCTTCTAATTTGGGAATATAAAGAGCTGCCTCTAAACCAATTCCAAATTCAAAATTTAAATCAATATCCAGATATTCTGAAACCTTCAAAGAATCCTCTTCTTCTAATTCTTCAATGATTTCCAATACCATCATTTCTACTTCTTCATCAATTGCTTCATTTTCTTGATATGTTTCATCTCTTTTTTCCAAAGGAACATACAAGGGGAATTTTTTTACAGCCTGACGCTCTGCCTCTTCGTATATTAAGGAAGAATAATGTAATTGTAAAGTAAATAAAATTGCATCGTAAATAACTTCTTGTCCTTCATGTTTGCCAATGAATTGGATGTGAACCATCTCATTTTCATTGCTTACAGGCAAATCTTCATCGTCTATAAAAATAAAAGATTGATTTGCCTGTTTGCAAAGACTTTTTAAGTTATCAATTTCCGCTTGAGTAAAACCAGGATTATTCATAAATTAAAATTACTCAAAATTTATTTAATCAATAGCATTTCTCTGTATTTTACTAAAGGCCAATCATTATCATCAACAATTAATTCAAGTTTATCTACTGCGTAACGTATTTTTTCAAAATAGGTCTTTACCTTTTCAGAATAGATTTTAGCTCTTTCTTCGGTATCTTCCTTGTTATTAGCTTCTTTTCTCGCTTCTGTCATTTCTTCCTGTAGAGTAACTATGTCTGATGTATATTTTGAAATAGATTTAATCATTTGAATGGTTGGTGTAAAGAATTTCGGATCTATTCCTATTTCCTTTTGCCCTGTTACATTTTCCACTAATTTTGTTTGATAAGACAAAGCTGTTGAAACAACATGATTAATGGATAAATCACCCATTACGCGGGATTCGATCTGTATTTTTTTGATATACGATTCTAGTTCGATTTCATATCGAGCATGTAATTCTTCCTTATTGAAAATTCCATGTTCTTCAAACATGTTCATAACTTCCGGACGGGTATAAACTTTTAAAGCCTCAACTGTTGATTTAATATTTGATAAACCTCTCTTTTCAGCTTCTGCTACCCATTCATCTGAATATCCATTTCCTTCAAATAAAATTTTCTTTGAAGCAATGTAGTAATTTCTTAAAACTTCAGTTATGGCAATTTCTTTCTTTACTCCTCTTGCAAGAATTTCTTCAACTTCTTTTTTAAATTGAATTAATTGGTTGGCAACTATGGTATTCAAGGTTGTCATTGGAGAGGCTGAATTTGCAGAAGATCCAACTGCCCTAAATTCAAATTTATTTCCAGTGAAGGCAAATGGAGAAGTTCTATTTCTATCTGTATTGTCTAGAATTAAACTTGGTACTTTATTAATTCCTAATTTTAAATAAACATTATCCCCTTTTTCTAACTTGATCCCCTCCATGTCTTTCATCTTTTCTAAATCATCCAAGATTTCAGTAAGAGTGGCGCCTAAGAAAATAGACATGATTGCTGGAGGAGCCTCATTTGCCCCTAATCTATGTTCATTTCCTGCAGATGCAATTGATGCTCTAAGTAAATCAGCATTATCATGAACTGCCTTAATGGTATTTACTAAAAAGGTTAAGAAACGAAGATTTTCCTTAGGTTTAGAGGAAGGTGCTAATAAATTAATACCTGAACTAGTACTTAAAGCCCAGTTATTATGTTTTCCAGATCCATTGATTCCAGCGAATGGTTTTTCGTGAAATAAAACTTTTAATTTATGTCTTCTTGCCACCTTAGACATAAGATCCATCAATAAGGCATTATGATCACATGCAAGGTTTACCTCTTCAAAAGTCGGTGCCACTTCAAATTGAGCTGGTGCAACTTCATTATGTCTTGTTCTTACAGGTATACCCAATTTTAAAGCTTCAAATTCGAAATCTACCATGAAAGCATTTACCCTATTTGGAATAGAACCAAAATAATGATCTTCTAATTGTTGTCCTTTTGCAGGAGAATGTCCGAATACCGTTCTTCCAGCCATTACTAAATCCGGACGAGCATTGTACATTGCTTCGTCGACTAAAAAATATTCTTGTTCAGCACCAAGAGTTGGGGTTACCTTATTAACATCTCTATGAAAAAAATCTCTAACTACTGCAGTAGCAGCTTTATCAACTAATTCGATTGATTTTATTAAAGGAGTTTTATAATCTAATGCCTCTCCTGTATAGGAAACGAAAACCGAAGGAATACATAAGGTTGAAGTTCCAGCTTCATTTTCCATGATAAAGGCAGGTGAAGAAGGATCCCATCCTGTATAACCTCTAGCCTCAAAGGTAGATCGAATTCCCCCATTTGGAAAAGAAGAAGCATCAGGCTCCTGCTGTACAAGGGCTGATCCTTTAAATTTTTCTATTGCTTTTCCATTTTCCATGGAAATATCAAAAAACGCATCGTGCTTTTCCGCAGTTGTCCCAGTCAATGGTTGAAACCAGTGTGTATAATGGGTTGCTCCTTTGGTAATCGCCCAAGATTTCATTGCCGCTGCCACTTCCTCAGCAGATTCTCTGTCAATTTTAGAACCTTTTTCAATAGCATTTGAAATCTTTAAATAAGCCTCTGGCGATAATAAAGATCTCATTACTTCTCTATTGAATGTCATACTTCCGAAATAGTCTGTAACCTTATCTTTTGGGATTTTTACATCAATAATTCCTCTTGATTGAGCAAGCTCAAGAGCCTTAAATCGTGCTTTAGACATATTTTATATTATTTTAAGATTGTAGACTTTAAAAATACATAATAAGTTTTGAATTAAAAAACTCCTTATTTTTAGAAATCAAGTTTCAAAATCTTCAATATTTGCAATATTTTTTGTCTTTTTGTAAAAATTGAGTTTATTTTCGATATAAATCTTAATTATTTTATTGTTTTTTTAAAAAATAGGATTAAATTTGTATCAGTTTTTATAAAAAAGTACAATATAAATATTTTAATCGATGGCAAAGTCAAAACTAGAGTACATTTGGTTGGATGGTTATAAGCCAACTCAAAGTCTAAGATCAAAAACAAAAATTGAAAACAATTTCAGTGGTAAACTGGAGGATTGTGATATGTGGAGCTTTGATGGTTCTTCTACTCAACAAGCTGAGGGTGGTTCATCAGACTGTCTTTTAAAGCCAGTATTCATTTGTCCTGATCCAGGAAGAAAAAATGCTTACTTAGTAATGTGCGAAGTTTTGAATGCTGATGGTACTCCACATGAGTCCAATGGTAGAGCAACTATCGAAGATGATGATAATGATTTCTGGTTTGGATTTGAGCAAGAGTATTTCTTGTGGGATCCAGAAACTAATAAACCTTTAGGATTCCCTGCAAATGGTTATCCTGAGCCACAAGG
>JBJOIA010000159.1:0-6309 GCA_046047395.1 Bacteroidota bacterium
TGAACATTTTCTAATAATAATACCTTCATTCTTGATTTTGGATAAGACTGAGCTCTACTCAGTCCATTAATATATAAAAATTCATCTAGAGATGGAACAATATGATCTGCCTTTTCCGTCACCTTCGATCTCTCTACATTTTCAGTAAAGGCAAAAAACTTATTAGCTAAACCTGCTTCTTTTAATTCATAATCTGTGTAACCATCCCCTATCACATAAACCTCCCCCTCTAAATTTAATTCTCTTAATAAAATAACCTTTCCTGAATCTTGTGAAAGAACAATTGAATTATCAAATCCATTTATATTCCCCTTTGCATCATAAGTAAATTGATTGGCATAAACATGGGATTCATCAATACCCAATTCTTCTACCACGGGTACGATAAAATCCTTAAAACCAGAGGATACAATATAAATCTGATCGGCATATTCAGAAATAAAGGTTTTATTTCTTTGAAAAGATTCTGAGATCTTTCCCTTTAAAAATTCTACTAATTTTTCAATATGCGTTTTATTTGCCCTAAGTAAGGAAACTCGCTCTATCAAGGATTTAGAGAAGGAATACTCTCCAGCCATTCCTTTATCTGTAATTTCTCTAATTTTAGCTACCGTCTCAGCAGCGTCAGCTTGTCCTTCCATGGCAATTCTTGCCAATTCATCCAAACCCTCTACCTTGGTAAATGTACTGTCAAAATCGATGACAATATGCAAATTCTCTTTACTCTTAATACTCATTTTTTAACGATTGACGTTCAATATTAAATCAAAAATTCTTTGGCTTTTATCTCATTCCAAAGATATTTTTTAAATCCTTTTTGGTAAAATCCACAATGGCCTCCTCCTGTAGTTGCCAAAAAATGGATATTTTCTAAATTCTTAATCTCATTTTTTGGAAAACATAAGGGGCCCAAAAAAGGATCATTTTTTGCATTGATAATTAAGGTTGGAATAGCTATTTGATCCAAAACGAAAACCGAACTTGCCTTTTGATAATAATCTTCAGCACCTTCAAATCCATGAATCGGACCTGTAATAATATTGTCAAATTCCCATAAATTACCAATCTTGGATATCACCTTTTTATCCAATTTTTCAGGATAAGCTTCCGCTTTATTTAAAGCCTTTTTCCTCAAGGTTTGAATAAATCTCAAAGCATAAACCCGATTTTCAAGACTAAGCAATTGTTTACTACAGTCAGAAAGATGCAAAGGTACGGAAAAAACTACTGCTTTACGAATACTTTTATCACGATTTTTTCCAATTTCTCCCAGCCATTTTAAACTGAGGTTTCCTCCTAAACTAAATCCTGCCAAATGAATATTTTTTGCACCCTGTTTGATGGCAGTATTTACGACAAAATCAAGGTCTTCTATGGCCCCACTATGATAAAATCTCAATTGATTATTCTTCCCATTTTTTCCACATGACCGATAATTCCATGCCCAAATATTCCAACCCTGTTCCAACATAATTGAAACTAATCCCTTGACATAATCTTTCTCAGAATTTCCCTCCAAACCATGTGATATAATCAACAAAGGGGTTTGAGTAAAATTTTCATTTGATTGATATTCATCCACCCAAACCTGATCCTGATCTGGCAATTCTAATAAAAAACCTCCTGTTTTCCTCGGATAAATCCGACGAAAAAGATAGGGGAAAATGGTCTGACTATGTTTTTCGGGAAGCCAAAAGGGACTGGGAAAATCTATTTCCTCGTACATATTTTATATAAAAAAATCTGGAATTATTTTTTCGTCGGGGGTATTAGGATTAACCTTATAAATCGTGAAATCTTGAACTCCCTTTATTTTTAAATAATCTTCATCAACTAAATAATTCCCAGAAAATAGTTTTGAATCTTCTAAAACAATTTCCAAAGCTGCATCTGCCAAAATACTCGGCTTTCGGGCAAGATTCATCATCTCCGCATTTCCAACAGCAAATTCAATGGCAGCAGTAGCAATAATCGTCTTGGGCCACAAAGAATTAAACGCCACTTTACCTTCAAATTCAGCAGACATGCCTAAGGTTACCAAGGACATTCCAAATTTTGCCATGGAATAAGCCACATGATTTCGAAACCATTTTGCCTCAAAATTCAATGGAGGAGATAAGGTTATTACATGGGGATTTACAGATTTTAATAAATATGGTAAAGCCAATTTTGAACAAAGAAAGGTACCACGGGCATTTACTCCATGCATCAAATCAAAACGCTTTACGTCCGTATGCAAGGTATCTGTTAATTGAATTGCAGAAGCATTATTAACCAAAATATCAATTCCCCCAAAAGTCTCAACAGCCTTTAACATCAAATCTGCTACCTCCTCCTCTGATCGAATATCAACCTTACAGGCCAATACTTTTCCTCCCAAATTTTCAATTTCTTGAGCAGCGGTATGAATAGTACCTTCCAATTTGGGATGAGGCTGATCCGTCTTGGCAGCAATTACAATATTTGCACCCTCTGATGCTAATTTTTTTGCAATTTCTAAACCTATGCCACGTGAGGCACCAGTTACGACAGCTGTTTTTCCTTGGAGTTTCATAATTAGTTTGTTTATATTTTTTCTAAATTACAAAAAATTGACAAATCATTAAAGAATTTAAAAATTGAGTTGTATTTTTGTAGACTAGTAGTATAGTGTAACTTAGTAAAATGCAAATTCCGTTTAAATTAATAAGTCTTTCCCACGAAACCGCCCCGCTAGAAATAAGGGAAAAAGTGGAACTTAGCGAAGAGGAGAAAAAAGTACTCTCACTTCGTTTTAAGGAGATTTATAATTTAGATGAAATTTTAATTGTATCCACTTGCAATAGAACTGAAATATATTTTTCCTCTGAAATTGATAATTGCAAACCTTTAATTGATGAAATTCTTCAATTAAAAAAAATCAAAAATTCAGATGATATTTATCCTTATTTCAAAACGATTCAAGGAAATTTAGGTGCTGAGAAACATTTATTTCAAGTTGCAACGGGTTTGAAGTCTAAAGTTGTTGGAGACCTTCAAATCCCAAATCAAATCAAACGTTCCTATCAAATTTCAGCAGATTTAGGTTTAGCAGGGCCCTACCTTCATCGTTTAATGCATACTATTTTTTATGCAAATAAAAGGGTAACCCAAGAAACATCCTTTAGAGATGGCGCTGCCTCTGTTTCTTATGCAACTGTGGCCTTGGCTGAAGAAATATCTCAGAGTATTCTAGAACCTAAAGTTTTGATTCTAGGTTTAGGAGAAATTGGCACGGATGTATGTAAAAACATGGCTGACCGTGATTTCGCAGAAATCACCATTATGAATCGTACCCTAGAAAAAGCTGAAAAAATTGCCAAAGGTACTGAATTTAAGGTAGCAAAAATGGAAGATTTATTTCATGAAATCGACCAAGCAGATATTGTGATTTCTTCCATTAGAACAGAAGAACCTATAATTACCAAGGAAAATATGAAAGATTTAAACTTGGTAAAATTCAAATATTTTATTGACCTTTCCGTTCCAAGAAGTATCGAATCTGGGATTGAAAAAATAGATGGACTTTTATTATATAATATAGATTCCATTAAACAAAAAGCAGATCGTGCTCTTCAAGAAAGAATTGCTTCTATTCCTCATGTTGAATCTATCATTGAAGATAGTTTAGAAGGCTTTAAAGAATGGTCAAAAGAAATGGAATTATCTCCGACCATTCATAAATTAAAGGAATCCCTTGAACAAATCCGTAAGGAGGAGTTGAATAGATATGTTAAGGAATTAAGTCCTAAAGAACTAGCCAAATTAGAAAAAATTACTAGCAATTTGGTTCAAAAAATCATCAAACAACCCATCGTCAATCTAAAGGCGGCTTGTAAACGCGGGGAATCAGAAAATCTTGTAGATTTATTAAACGAATTATTTAATTTGGAGAAAGTGAAGAGTGAAGAGTGACGAGTTACGAGTGACGATTTACGAGTGACGAGTTTTTTTAAAGTTCGTAGTTCGTAACTCGTAACTCGTAACTATTCCCTATTTTTCAATATTGCTATTTCCTTTTCCAATGCTTCAATTTTCTTATTAGATGTTTCTACCATTTCTTCAAGTTCTTGGATAGCTTTGGTAAGAACTGGAATAAGAGCTTGGTAGTTGACGGATTTATAATCATTTTCCGAACCATCTCCTGAGACAACAGCTGGGATCACCGTTTCTAATTCTTGGGCGATAAATCCATATTGTAATTGGCGGGGATCCGCATTGGTCATCCGTTCATTTTTTGTATTCCAATAATAGGAAGAAGGTTTTAATTGAAGCACTTCTTTTAAACCAAGATTAATGGCCTGAATATCTTTTTTAAAGCGACGATCGGAACTTAATTGAGATCCATTTGCTGAAATAGTACCTGCGACTGTCAACATATTTGTACCATTCGGAGTAGATGTACCAATGGAAATTTGAACAGGATTATTTGGGGCATCTACATATTTTCCATAAATCTCATTTCCAATTACCAGTTGATAAGATGCTGTACTATTGGTTGATGCAGGATCATTAGGAAATATAGCTTTAGAACCAATGGCTATATTATTATTCCCAGAAGTTAAATTATACCCAGAAGAATCTCCCAGGCCAATATTTCTATCACCTTGAGTTAATAGTAATGCACTACTTCCGATTCCTAAATTTTTATTTCCTGTTGAATTGGCAATCATACTTTGAATTCCAATAGCAACATTATTGTTTCCAGAATTGTTGAACTGTAAGGCCGACAAACCAATACCAATATTATTATTTCCTGTAGAATTTGTCCCTAAAGCGTAATATCCAATACCTGTATTTTGGTGGCCTATAGTATTGGAAACTAAGGACTGATTTCCCAAGGAAGTATTATAACCTCCAGTGGTGTTAGCATTTAAAGCATCATTTCCTAGGGCAAAATTATATGTTCCACTAATATTAGAAATTAAGGCATTTTCTCCCAATGCTAAATTGGTATTAAAATTCCCTCCTCCTCTACCAATATCTATACCATTAAAGGTAAAATCTTGATTGACTGTTAAATTAGTTGCAATTATTGAATTGGCTGTCAAGGAATTATTTCCTAAATTAACATTAGAAGTTGCACCAGTAAAGGGTACATTTGTGACCCAATTTGTTCCATTATAAAATTGGTATTGATGAAGGGTGGTATTAAAAATGGTTAAACCTTCGGAAGGAGATTGAATTGCATCTCGCTCCGCAGTAGTCATTCTTGGTAATAAGAGTCCTTTATTGGTTGATTCTAAATCTAGTATAGCACTATTATGAATATTCGAAGGGTTTTCGCCTATTTTTACTTGAGAATTGGCAAATTGAAAAGAAAAAACTAAGAATATAAAGGCAAAAAGTGGAAATTTTGAAAGGTAATAATTTTTCATTTTTTTATATTTAGTGGTTAATTTCATTAGTAAATTACGAGATTATTTTTTTAAAAAAAAATTTCAAACAAAATGGATTCCAAAATCATCTTAAAATTAGTAAGATATTGTGCTTATCAGGAGCGTTGTGCCTCCGAAATAAGAAAAAAATTGACTGATTTAGAGGTAGAATCTAATCTATGGGATGAATATTTTGATTATTTAGCTGAGGAAGGATATTGGAATGAAGCTCGGTTTGTGGAGATATTTTGTCGGTCCAAATTCAGTCTCAAATCCTGGGGAAAGTATAAAATAAAATCCGAATTACTAAAAAAAGGAATTTCAGAAAAATTAATCCTACCAGAAATTGAAAAATTAGATGGGGAGGATTATAAGCGACGAATAAAAGAATTATTGACAAAAAAAATGAATAGTCTTAAGGGCAAAAGTCCTTTGGAAATCAAACAAAAAACCTACCGATACGGATTAAGTAAAGGCTTTAGTTCAGAAGAGATTTTACAGCTTATTGGAGATTTATAAAATTTATTCAGCAAAGTATTTTTGAGAAGTAAATAAGTCTAATTACTTTTGTGTAATCAAAGAGGGGTGTCCGAGTGGTTGAAGGAGCACGCCTGGAAAGTGTGTATAGGTCTAAAGCTTATCGAGGGTTCGAATCCCTTCCCCTCTACTCCACGGGAGATGCTTTCAAAAGTGTCTCCTTTTTTTATTTCAAAACCTTCTATTTTCTTCATATTCGTATATATTTCATTAAAAGCAGGGTTGAATTTAGGGGTTCGATAATTCTCATTCTCAAAAACTAATTTTTCCTCAAATATCGAACTCAACAATTTTCTCTTCAGTTTTGTATCTGCCTTTTCATATGCATATGAAAAGGCAGATACAAAACTGAAGAGAAAATTGTTGAGTTCGATAT
>JBJOIA010000160.1:0-3988 GCA_046047395.1 Bacteroidota bacterium
AGCATATGCGGTTACTTCCTACCATTTTCACCGTTTATTGCAAAGGCCTAAAGAAATCATCCTATTGTCTGTTATTGCCTCAGAATCGGGCAAATCAAAAGAAGAGAGTCGATTTATTCAACAATTAAGGTTAGAATGGCCTAAAATCAATTCTAAATTGGTGTGGAAGGAGTATACGGTTAGTCCGCAGTTTGAAAGAAATGAGAAAATAGGTTTGCCAATAATTGAGATTGAAAAATCTTATGTGGTATTAGATAAGATTAAATTTTTTCTAACCAAAAGAGGATTATCTCCTTCCTCCTTTTCTAATTTGATAGATTGTACTTTGAAATTCTATTGGTCGAATGTTTTGGGGGTGAGGGAAGATAAAAAGGAAGAAGAGGAAATTGGAAATGATTCCTTTGGGGTCTGGGTGCATAAGGTTTTGGAAAATGGGAATAAGGAATTAATTGAAAAGGGGAGTTCTTATTCTAAAGAATGGTTTTTAGATAGGATTCAAAATATTGAAAGCCATATGCGAATTGCCTTAAATGATATAAAAAGGGAATATGGAAGTTTTGATGTTGAAAGGGGTTTTAATTTTGTTTTGGGAGAATTAGCTAAAAAAACCTTGGTGAATTATTACCAAATAGAATCTCAAAAGACGAATTTTTCCAAGCCAATAGCTGCTGAAATATCCTTAGATTTCAAGAAAAAATTTGAAATAGGAGGAGAGGTTTTGGATATTATTTTTAAGGGTTTTGTTGATCTAATTGATTTATTAGGAACAGAGATTAGAATTTTAGATTATAAAACAGGGGCGATGGATACCAAGGATTTAGAATCTAAAGATGATCAGTTTAAACCTAAAGTATTTCAATTACAGCAATATTATATTTTATTGGAGGAATCTATTAAAGAAGAAAAGATTGAATCATTGAAATCATTGGTAGGAAAGGAATATAAAATTACTCCTGGTATTATTTCAACCCGAAAACCAAATTCTGGGATATTTAAAATGAATGAATCGGATGAGTTTTTCAATCAAGAGAATTTTTTAAATAAAATAAAAGATCATATAATGGATTTATTAGATGATCAAATATCCATATCACAAACCCAGGATTCATCTGTTTGTACGTATTGTTCATTTATCAAGATTTGTAATAAATAGAATTGTTCAAAATTCATTTATTATCTTTGAGAAAAATACTTTAATATGACATTTCAAGAAATCAACGAACGAATTACTGCAACTGCTTCAAAAGCACAAGGGATGGGAGTATCCATTAAGTTTGCATTTCCCGATGGAATTATTGTGGTGAATGGAGATGGATCAGTATCAAATGAAAATTTAGAGGCTGATTGTACAATTTCAACAACAACAGAAACCTTTTCTTCAGTACTGACAGGGGATTTAAATCCGATGATGGCAGTGATGAGTGGAAAAATCAAGATCTCAGGCGATATGTCTGTTGCCATGAAACTACAAAATTTCCTACAATAATGAATCAAGATACGATAGTAGCAATTGCTAGTCCCTCTGGAATAGGAGCATTGGGGATTATTCGCCTTTCGGGAAATGATGCGATTACTATCGTAAATAAGGTTTTCCCATCTAAAAATTTGGAAAACCAAAAATCACATACTTTGCATGTAGGGAAAATTCAGGATGGGGATCATATTTATGATGAAGTTGTCGTATCCTTATTTATTGCTCCAAAATCCTATACCAAAGAAAATGTGGTTGAAATATCCTGTCATGGTTCACCATTCATTATAGAATCTTTAATTCAATTATTCCTTTCTAAAGGGGCGCGATTAGCGAACCCGGGGGAGTTTACGCAACGGGCCTTTTTAAATGGAGGTTTGGATTTAGCCCAAGCTGAGGCAGTGGCAGATTTAATTGCTGCCGATACGCAGGCTAGTCAGAAAGTTGCCATGAATCAATTACGAGGAGGTTTTTCTAGGGAATTAGGAATGCTTAGAGAAGAATTGATTCATTTTGCATCTATGCTCGAATTAGAATTGGATTTTAGTGAGGAAGAAGTGGAGTTTGCTGATAGGACCCAACTTACTAACCTGATTCAGAAAATGATAGAACAGGTAGAACCTTTGGTCAGTAGTTTTAAAACCGGTAATGTGATAAAAAATGGTGTGGCTACCGTATTGGTTGGTAAACCGAATGCGGGAAAATCTACCTTATTGAATGCTTTATTGAAGGAGGATAAAGCGATTGTGTCTGACATAGCTGGAACGACAAGAGATAGTTTGGAGGATATATGGACCCTGGGGGGAATTCGTTTTAGATTGGTTGATACGGCAGGATTAAGGGAGACTACGGATACTATTGAAGCAATTGGTGTTGAACGAACTAAAAATTGGATGAAGAAATCTCAATTGATTTTATTGATGATAGATTTATCCACAGATTCTAAAGAGGATTTAAAAAATACCTTAAAGGAATTCTCTGAACAAGACGCTGAATTGATTGTCGTATTGAATAAATTAGATCAGGTAAATGGGTTTAAATTAACTGATTGGACAATCCATCCTCATACAGTCTGTATATCTGCTAAAACAGGGAAGGGTATCAAGGAATTAGAAAAAAAGATGTTGGAAATTGTGGAAGCGGATCTGAAAAATACGGATGCTACCATGGTAACAAACCTGCGTCATTATGAGCAACTTAAATTAACCTTGGAAACCTTAGAAACAGTAAAGCAAGGAATTCAGAATAGCCTAACCAATGATTTCCTAGCCCAAGATCTTCGTCATGCTCTTTATCATTTAGGGCAAATTACGGGCAGCATTACCAATGACGATTTATTAAAAAATATTTTTGGGAAGTTTTGTATTGGAAAGTAGTTACTGATGTATTGTTTTTACAAGATGCTCTGATAATTGATAACCATCTTGCATGGCCCTTTGAGCATTCGATAAAGCCCTTTGATATAATATAGTTTCAAAAATTTCAGACCGAACATTTTTTGGATCTTCCTTTGAGTTTTCATCAAAATTGGCCTCGAATTTTAAAATTTCATCTAAAGTACTAATGGTTCCTTCTATTTCATAAAAAAAATCCCAAACAGAATTCGGGATTTTTTTAATTTGGTTAGGTATTTTAAACTTTTGACAAATTTAAAATCTAACCATAAATAATTCCAAAAATTATTTTAATTGTATGGTAACATTTCAGAGAAATGTTACCATATTTGGCATAAATGTCACTAATTTTTACTTAAATCCCTTAAGATAATCGGCCATTGTATCTTTAAATTGATAACCATCTTTTGCCTTTTCAAAATTGAGCTTTTTGTTGAATTCTAGTCCCCAAAGTAAGAATTCCTTAAAAATATTTAAATCTTTTTTATCGATATTTTTCACATATTTTTTAACCAAATCATCCAAAACAGGAATATCTAAGCTTTTTTCATAATCTTTATTATTCTGGTTTTCAGATAGGATTAATTGATTGTCCTCATAGAACCATTCTAGGACAGTATCATAAGGAGTTTTGGCATTGGGCTTTTCTAATTTTTCAATTTTAGGAAAATATTCATTGAATAAAGAACCAATCGCCTCCTTTATTAAATGTCTGGCAACTTCTTCAGCACCTTCTTGTTCTCCTTCATAAATTAATTCTACTTTTCCATTGATTGCTGGAATTATTCCCAATAAATCCATTAATCTTATTGAAGTATTTTCCTCCCCATTGATTAACATTCGTCTTTCTGCTGTGCTTAATAGATTTTCAAAAGCTGAAATTGACATTCTCGCACTTACACCAGATTTAGCATCTACATAGGCATTATCTCTGGCCTCAAATCCTATCATTTCAATAATATCTCTTATTATTTCAGGTATATAGATTGATTCTTGATTTTTCGTAATTCTTGCTTCTTGGGCAGTAATTTTTTTAGCCAATTCTAATTCCTTTGGATAATGTGTTAGGATTTGTGAACCAATTCGATCTTTTAGAGGGGTAACAATACTACCTCTATTGGTA
>JBJOIA010000161.1:0-5797 GCA_046047395.1 Bacteroidota bacterium
GGATAATTTTAATATCGGTTTTTGTCAAATGCTTTTTGTTTATAATCTAAATCTCTATTTGCATCTAGAAATAACCAATAAATTTCTGATTCATACCATAGAGGTCTGAATTTCTTTGAAATCACCTTTTTCTTGAAATCCTGTGCAATTTCATTGGCAATATCAAAATGTTTTTGTTCATGATTTAATACCCGAATATCCTCTTCCTCACTAGAAACTCCAGATTGGGATTTGACCATGTAGGTTTTAAGTTGAATATCCACATAGATAATTCCATTGACCACGGAATCTTTCATGGAATATTCGAAATTTGTCATGATAAAACCAGCATGATTTGAATTTGGAGGGATTCTATTTTTAAAATCCTTCCATTCTAATTTTCTTAAAGGGTAACAGAGGGTATCTGAATTTTCAATTCCTTTTTTATCTGGAATAAAATTTATGATTATTTCCTTAGCCAATTTTGGATTGTTAAGGGCATTTTTATTCCACCATTCTGTTAAATCTCTTTTGATTGATTTACAAAGTTCCTTTGCAAATATTTCTTTATTGAATTTTCCAGTAGTTTTAAATTGAATTTTATAGTTGAATAATTCTTCATTTTCGATTAAGTCTTTGTTAATAGTCCATTTTGTTTCGATTTCCCAGCTATTCGGATAAATTTCTTTAAATTGAGTGAATATCAAATTGATTGAAATGCTATTTTCTTGAAATATTTGATTAGATTTTAGAATAGATTCTGTTTCCTGCTTGATAGGAGATTCTATTTCCCAATTGATTTGATCAATATAAAAGGGAGGAATCGATTGGCTGAATAGATTTATTGAAAGAAAAATGCTGAAAATTAGAGAGATTAATTTCTTCAAAATATTATTCTAATTATATTTAGTCAAATTTACTGATATTTTTTAAACCTAAATTAATTAACTATGAATTCATGGGTTTGTGAGGAACCAGGAAGGATGATTCATCAGGAATTATCAATGCCGAAAATAGGAAAAGGAGAAATTTTAGTTCAAATTCATCATATTGGGATTTGTGGAACGGATATACATGCCTTTGAGGGAACCCAGCCATTTTTTAGTTATCCGAGGAGGTTGGGACATGAATTAGGAGGAAAGATTATAGATTCGAATGGTTCTAAAAAATTTTCGAATGGAGAAACTATAACCATCATTCCTTATTTTCATTGTGGTAAATGTTATGCTTGTCGATCAGCTAAAACAAATTGTTGTGAAAAATTAGCGGTTTACGGAGTGCATGTAGATGGGGGAATGGTTGAATATGTATCTGTTCCTGAAGATTTTATCATTGGGGGCAGGGGTTTGTCTACTAAATCTTTGGCTATCGTAGAGCCAATGTCTATCGGTTTACATGGAATTAAACGGTCTGGTTTAGGGAAAGGGGAGAGGGTATTAGTAATTGGGGCGGGGCCGATTGGGATTTTAACGGGTTTAAGTGGTGCTTTGATGGGTGCTGAAGTATATTTTATGGAATTGAATGAGGGAAGGTTGGAAAAGGCCTTGGAACTGGTGGAAGGTTCAAAAAGATTTGTTCAAGGAGAAAAATTTGGGGTGGTGATTGATGCAACAGGGAATTTAAAAGCAATAGAATCCGGGATCGATTATCTGGATCATTCAGGGAAATATATTTTGGTGGGACTTCAAAAGGAAAAATTCAGTTTTTCTCATCCTGAATTCCATAAAAGAGAGGCCAGTTTAATGAGTAGTAGAAATGCTACGAAGGAAGATTTTGAAAAAGTTATTGAATGGTTGGAATCGGGAAAGGTTCCAGTGGAGAAGATTATTACAAGAGAATTAAAGTCTGGTGATCTGATTAATTTTTTTCAGAATAAATTATTAAAAGAATATATGAATGAAATAAAAATCATGATTGAGTTATAAAAAAAAGAGCAGGAAAATCCCGCTCCTTTTAAATTTTACCTTTTATTATTTACTCTTTAATATTTTTATCTTAGTTGAAGATATATCTTAAGCTTAATTGCGCTTGCCAAACATCATATACAGATGAATTATACTGGAATGAATCTGTAGGAAGGATAACCTCTCCACTTGCATTAGTTGTTGTTGCAAGTGTATATTTTGGTACGCCACCAGCAATTGATTTATAGTTTAATAATTGAGGAGCGCTAGCTCTTTGAGAAACACCCCAGTTATTATTCAGTAAGTTTCCTACATTTAGAATATCCATTCTAATTTGGAAAGCGTTTTTCTTTCCGCCGATTAATACATTTACATCTTGAGCGATGCTGAAATCAAAACGGTTTAAGAACGGAAGCGATAGTCCATTTCTTTCAGCATATTGTCCTCTTCTTGTAGACAAATAAGGATCTTGATCGATGAATTTATCTAAAGCAGCTACTTGTTGTTCAACTGTAAAAGTTTTTGCTGATGCGCCGCTTCCTACAGTTAAGGCTTGGAAGGTTAATTCAGAAGCAGATTTTGGCACATAGACTAGTTCATTATTTGAAATTCTATCTCCATTTAAGTCACCAGCAACTGTATAGCTGAAAGGACTACCTGTAGAACCAACATAACCTAGGGTAAAGGTAGTAGCACCTCCTAATTTTTTGCCATAATTTAAGCGATATCCAAGAATTCCTACAATTCTATTTTGAATTAGGTTATCAGAATTTGAAAGGGAAAGGTTATTATTTCCATTTACTGAACGCGCGCCTTGGAAACTACCAGATGCAATGGAACCAGCACTCATATAATCTTTAGCTGAAGAGGTTGTCCATGCAACATAACCCCAGAAACCATCTTGGATAGGTTTTTCTAATTTTAGAGTAAGGGAATTATTATAAGCTCCATTTTTATTTGTAAGAACAGCAGCCATGGAAACATTATCATTAATTCTTACGCCATTATCATTTCCTGCGAATAAATCTCTCGTATCTGAACCAGAAAGTTTCCCTGTAGGAGCTTCTTGGTTAGCATTATAATAGTGAACCGCATTAATTGTTCTGTTCAATAGAATTTCAGCACTTGCTACTAAACCAAAGATTGGAAGTTTTTGGTCGATAGCGAAGTTATTTTTCCAAACCTGAGGCATTTTATAGTTCGGATCTGTAACGGCGATATCAAAAGTAGAAGGAAGGGTAGGAGTTGATGGGATGAAATATTTATTTGGATCAGCAGTGAAACCATAGTTTGCTGCATTTGCTCCAGATACGTCGATAAATCCAGTTAATACTCCATTATTACCGATTTGGTTAGAAAGGAAAACATAAGGAGGGCGACCAGTAAAGATACCGCTACCACCTCTAATTTGAGTTGTTCCTTTTCCTTTTAAATCGTAGTTAAATCCTACTCTAGGTTCGAACAAGATTTGAGTTTTTGGCATTACACCAGTGTTCCATTTTTCACCATTTCTAAAGGTAAGAGCAGTAATAACTTTATTTTCGATTGCGGTATTTTCGAAGCCAATGATATTTGTACGAAGACCAAAGGTTAGTTTTAAATTTTGTGAATAAGAATATTCATCTTGGAAATAAAAATCTAGGCGATTGGTTTTCAGTACTTGAAGGGGTTCTGCTGCACCAGGAAGTGCTGAGTAGCGGAATTGGAATCTAGCAGGAGCTAGGGTAGAAGGTTGTCCGCCATTTGCAACACTTTGGTTTGCTGCAGCGTAGAAATCAGCCAAGCTATTGAAAATATAAACACCGTTTGAAGCAGGGTAGAATAAATTGTTGGATTTATATTTTTGGAAATTAAAACCAGCCACTAAAACATGTTTGTCTGTGTATTTAGTAATATTATTGGTGATATTGAAAGTCCAATAATTTAATTTATTCGAAGGAGTGAAGGGATCAAAACCAACGGAAGTATAGGTAGATGAACCATCCAGGATATCGATAGTTGGGAAATATTGTGATAAATAAGCTCTATCTTCATTTTGTTTGTCGTACGAAACGATCAAATTATTATGGATAGTATTAGAGAAGCGAGAGTTTAATTCTAAAACGGCCGATCTGGTATTATCTTGGATGATATATCCAGAGTTTTTAAAGGACATGGCAGTATATAGATCTCTTCTATTTCCATTACCAGCAGATCTTGAGTTTGAAATTGGAATTTCTGCAGATGAATTATGGTGAACATATCTTGCAGTTAATTTATGTTTATCGTTGATATTCCAATCTGTACGAATCAAGAATTTTTTGGATTCGTTATTTAAGGAGAAGCCTTCCCAAGGGCCGGTGATATAATTGAATTTATCTTTCATGAATTGGGACAGGGCTTGCATATCTGCGTAGGTTACGCGAGAAACTTGAGAGCCAGATAGGGGAGAGCCGTCGGAAATCCAGGTAGTACCAGGTTCAGTTTTTACGATAGATTCATAGTTTCCGAAGATGAATAATTTGTTTTTAATAATAGGAGCACCTATTCTAAAACCTTGTACTTTTTCTTCGAAAGTAGAAGAAGTAACATCGATACCTCTAGCTTGAGTACCTAGGAATTTTTTAGAATTACTTCTTTGCATTTGGTAGGCAGAACCTTCGATTTCGTTTGAACCTGAACGGGTAACGGCATTGATACCAGCACCGTTGAAGCCGGATTGACGAATATCAAAAGGGGCGATATTTACTTGAATTTGTTCAAGGGCATCTAGGGAAATAGCTGAAGCGCCAGTTCTACCTCCCGCTTGTGCGGAGGAGCCTAAACCAAAATTATTATTGAATTGTGAACCGTCGATTGTAAAATTATTTAGACGAGAATCTTGTGCACCGAAAGAGGAGCCATTACCGAAGGGATTGTATTTGGTGATACCGTCAATTGTTCTAGCACCGATAATAGGCACGGAGGTGATTTCATCTCTGGTGAATTGTTGTGCGGCGCCAGTTTTTTCTTTCGAGAAGATTTTGTCTTTTCCTCCAACGACGATTACTTCGTTTAGGTTAGTAGATTCTTCTGTAAGGGAGGCGTTTGTATTGGTGGTAAGACCAAGAGAAGTGAAAATATCGTTAATTTCTAAGGATTTATAGCCAACGAAAGAAACGATAATTTTGTAGGGACCGCCTACACGTACACCAGGGATAACGTATTTCCCAGATTCATTTGCGCTAGCTCCATAAGTTGTACCTGAAGGAAGGTGGATTAACTGAATGGAGGCGCCTGGAAGGGACTCTCCAGCTTCTGTTTTCACGATACCTGAAACGGCTGCGGAGGTAACTTGAGCGATACTTTTTAATTGTGGGACAAAAAGTATCAAAGCAATAAGGAATACTTTTGTCCAATTTTTAAGTAATTGAATGTGCATAAAAATTTATTTAGTGTGAAAATGAAAGTGCAAATTTATATTGGTAGTTTGGAATAATTATAAGGTAAATTAATAATTAACATAAATTTAATTTATGTTTTGAAGATGCACAAATATTTAGGGAAAAATTTCTTTGAGTAGGTTTAAAATATATTATGTTAATTACACTTAAATATTATATGATTTGATATGAATATTTCGTAATTTTGACCATATTCATTCAAAAATGATAAGAATTTCATTTTTATTACTCTTATTTTTCTGCCTATTTTCTGGGAAGGTTTATTCGCAATCGATGGTTGGTAATCAGGGCTTATTGAAGGCACCTAATGCTAGACTTATGGAGGATCGGCATTTTAGTATAGGTACATCTTATGTTCCACCAGGGTTTTATTTAAAAACTTGGCCACCCTATCAAGGTTTAGCAACAGGAAAGGCAGGAATAAATTATTTTGTTAATCTAAATATATTACCTTTTTTAGATGTAATGTTTCGCTATTCCGCGGAATATGGC
>JBJOIA010000162.1:0-7721 GCA_046047395.1 Bacteroidota bacterium
TGGCCGATTTAGCTGCATCCAAAAATCTAAAAATCTCTATCTTCCAAAATAGACGGTGGGATTCAGATTTCCTAACTGTAAAAAAAGTAATACAAGATGGAAGCCTAGGAGATATCGTAGAAGCTGAATTCCATTATGACCGCTTCAATCCAGATCTTTCTCCAAAGGTTCACAAAGAAACCCAAAATTCAGGATCCGGAATAGTCAGAGATCTTGGCCCCCATGTTTTGGACCAAGCTTTATCTCTATTTGGAATGCCCCAATCAGTTTTTGCTGATTTAAGAAAAATGCGAAATAATACCTTGGTTGAAGATTATTTTGAAATTCTATTACTCTATCCATCTTTACGTGTTCGACTTAAAGGAGGATATTTTTATAAAGAAACCGTTCCTTCCTTCCAAGTATTTGGGACAAAAGGCTCATTTTTAAAGTCTCGCTCTGATAGACAAGAAGCAGATTTATTAAAAGATTTAAAACCAACAGGAACTAATTGGGGAAAAGATGCGGTTGAAGATTATGGAACCATCCATGATGAAAAAGGAAAAAGAACCATAGAGTCTGTTCAAGGAAATTATTTTAATTATTATGAAGATATTTACCAAGGTCTTCGAAAAAATAAAACCTTTGAAATTGATATTCATGCTGGTTTAAATTCGATGAAAATAATCGATTTAGTTTTTGAAAGTGCAAAAGAAGGAAAAATTATTGATTTATGAGTATTCAAGAAAAAACCAAAAATTTATACCAAAATTTCGAACATGATCTCCTGAAATCTATTGAAAAAGTCGGACATATTAGAAAATTCGAATCCGATGAACTGTTGATGAAAACTGGACAAAAAATTCGACATGCGATTCTTATTCTAGAAGGGGGTATAAAGGTTTTCAGGGAAGACGAAGAAGGAAATGAAATTTTCATGTATAATTTGCATCCAGGAGAGGCTTGTGCAATTTCTATGACTTGCGCAGTAAGGAACTTGGATTCTGAAATCATGGCTAGAACCTTCACTCCTACCACAGTAATTACCATCCCCATTGAATTAATGGATGATTGGGCATTGAAATTCCCTTCTTGGTATCAGTTTGTTTTAGAAACTTATCGAAGTAGATTTGAAGAACTTTTAATCATGGTTGATCAAATTGCCTTTAAAAATCTCGACCAAAGATTAATGTGGTACCTTCATGAACAATCCAAGAGTTTAAAAACCAAAAAAATAAAGGTTTCATTTACAACAATTGCCCAAGAAATGAACTCTTCAAGAGAAGTAATTTCCCGTTTAATTAAAAAATTACATGAATTAGGGCAAATTAAGGTTGAAAAAAACGAAATTGAAATTATCCAATTCAAATTTTGAAAAGTGATAAATATCACGAATAATTCCTAAGATTATTTGAATATTTGTATAAACAAAATCAAATAAATGTTATCAATTATCGGATATTTTGCTTCATTATTAATCGGAATCTCTTTAGGACTTATAGGAGGTGGCGGTTCTATACTAACTGTTCCAGTTCTCGTATATTTCTTTAATGTAGAACCCGTTCTTGCTACGGCTTACTCTCTTTTTATTGTGGGCTCAAGTAGTCTGGTTGGAGCAATGCCAAAATATCGTCAGGGCTTAGTTAACTTAAAAACTTCCATTATTTTCGGACTTCCTGCAATTTTGAGTGTTTATGGAACAAGAAAATTCATCGTTCCAATGATCCCAGATATTTTATTTACCGTTGGGAATTTTGAATTCACCAAAGGAATATTCCTAATGGTTTTATTCGCAACATTGATGGTTGCTGCCTCAGTTTCTATGATTAAAGAAAAGAAAGGTAGCCAAGACTTGGAAGAAAAAGAACAAGTTTTTAATTATCCTATTATATTATTGGAAGGTATTTTCGTTGGAGTATTAACAGGTTTAGTTGGAGCTGGTGGAGGATTCTTAATTATTCCGGCCCTAGTAATCTTATCTAAACTTCCAATGAAACAGGCAGTTGGCACCTCCTTATTAATTATTGCTGCTAAATCATTATTCGGATTTTTAGGCGATGTAGGACAAAGAGAGATCGACTGGCAATTATTATTAATCGTTACTATTTTAGCCATTGGTGGTATTTTTATAGGAGACAAAATATCCAAAAAAGTAGATGGAAATAAACTTAAAAAAGGATTCGGGTATTTTGTAATGGTTATGGGTTTGTACATTTTAATTCAACAAATATTTTTCTAAGATTTAACTATTAAATAAGTATATTATGAAAGTAGAACAAATTTATACAGGATGTTTAGCACAAGGTGCTTATTACATTGAGTCTAATGGAGAAGCTGCAATTATTGATCCTTTAAGAGAAGTAGATCCTTATATTGAAAAAGCCACAAGAAATAAGGCAAAAATCAAATATGTATTTGAAACACATTTCCATGCAGATTTCGTATCCGGACATATCGATCTAGCAGCTAAAACTGGTGCTGATATTGTATATGGTCCTAACGATGCTTGTGAATTTGATTGTATCATCGCAAAAGATAATCAAGAATTCAAAATCGGGAATGCAACTATTCGTTTATTACATACTCCAGGACATACCATGGAATCTTCTTGTTATTTATTAATTGATGAAGAAGGAAAAGAATGTTGTTTATTCTCGGGAGATACCCTCTTTATTGGAGATGTAGGTCGTCCGGATTTAGCTCAAAAAGTAAAAGCTAGTTTAACTCAAGATATCTTGGCTGGTCATTTATATGATTCATTAAGAAATAAAATCATGCCCTTATCAGATGATATTATCGTATATCCTGCGCATGGTGCTGGTTCAGCATGTGGAAAAAATATGAGCAAGGAAACTTCCGACACCTTAGGAAATCAAAAGAAGACCAATTATGCGCTTCAAGATATGACTAAGGAACAATTCATTAAGGAAGTAACGAATGGTTTAATGCCCCCTCCTGCTTATTTCCCATTAAATGTTTTAATGAATATCAAAGGATATGACAGTATTGATCAAGTATTAGAAAGAGGACAACAAGCTCTTTCTCCTGATGCTTTTGAAACAGCTGCAAATGAAACAGGTGCAATCATCTTGGATACAAGAGCCCCACAAACTTTTGCTAAAGAATTCGTTCCAAATTCAATCAATATAGGAATAGATGGCGGATTTGCTCCATGGGTAGGAACGCTTATTCCAGATATTAAACAAGAAATCCTATTAGTTACAGATGAGGGAAGAGAAGAAGAAGTTGTTACTCGTTTAGCACGTGTAGGTTATGATTTCACCATTGGTTATTTAAAAGGTGGCATCAAGGCATGGAAAGAAGCTGGAAAGGAAATAGATTCAATTGAATCTATCTCTGCTGCAGATGCTGCAAAACGTGCTGCAAATGGCGAAGGAGAAATAATCGACGTTCGTAAAAATTCAGAATATTTATCTGAACATATTGAAAATGTAGAAAATGCTCCATTAGATTATATCAATGATTCCATGACAAAATTAAACAAGGATAAAACTTATTTCATCCATTGTGCAGGAGGGTATCGTTCAATGATCTTTACCTCTATCCTTAGAGCAAGAGGTTATGATAATCTTATCGATATAAATGGCGGTTTTAAAGCCATCAAGGAATCGAATGAATTTAAAATAACGGACTATGTTTGTCCTTCAACTTTATTATAAAATTTAAATACCATGTTAGGAGATATCATTAGAAATCAAGAACCAACGGTGATCGATGTTAGAGAAGATTTTGAATTTAAATCTGGTCACTATTCAAAAGCAATAAATATTCCTTTAGGATTAATTCAAACAAATATTAATAATATTAAAGGAATGAAAAAACCAATAGTTGTATATTGCAGAAGTGGAAACCGTTCTGGAATGGCTCAACAAATCCTTCAGTCAAACGGAATTAATGAAGTTTATAATGGCGGAGGAATTGGAGACATGAAAATATACGACCTTTAGAATTAACATATCATGACAAGACTACTGTACAACTGGAATATAATACGAATTGTAAAATTAGCATTCGGTGTATATGCCTTATTTGAGGCCTATACCTATGCAGATTGGATGATTGGGGCATTAGCGTCCTATTTGGTCATCACAAGTCTATTTAATATCGGTTGTGCAGGAGGTTCTTGTTCTATACCAAACAGAAAAACCTAAATATAATTATAAAACTTAAATACAACACCTATGCTTAACTCACCATGGCCATGGTATACTGCAGGAGTAATCATCGGCTTAATTGTACCTGCTTTGCTGATTCTCGGAAATAAAAAATTCGGAATCTCATCAAATCTTCGACATATGTGTGCAATTTGCGCTCCTTCCAATATCCCCTTCTTTCAATATGATTGGAAAAAAGAGATTTGGAATTTTTTCTTTATTGGAGGAATCGCAATTGGAGCATTCATTGCTAGTTTTTACATGACAGATCCTAATACCGTTGTGGTAGACGAAAATCTAAAACAAGATTTAGCCCAATATGGAATTACTGATTTTAGTAATATCGTTCCAGTGGACTTATTTTCTTTTGAAAGTCTATTTAGTCTAAGGGGCTTTATTATGATGGTAGTTGGAGGATTTTTAGTTGGATTTGGAACCCGCTATGCTGGCGGATGTACATCAGGACATTCCATCATGGGGCTTTCCAACCTACAATGGCCTTCTTTAGTGGCAACAATATCATTTATGGTTGGAGGTATCATCATGACCCACCTTATCCTTCCTTATATTCTAGCACTTTAAACCGAAAATTCAATGGAAAAATTTATATCAAACTTAAAATATTCCTTAGTAGGAATCGTTTTTGGAATTGTATTCGTAAAGGCTGAAATTGTTTCTTGGTTTAGAATTCAAGAAATGTTTCGTTTTCAAAGCTTTCATATGTACGGAGTAATTGGCACTGCAGTAATTGTTGGAGCAATATCCGTTTTCTTAATAAAAAAATTAGGAATTAAAACCATCAATGGGGAAAAAATTGAAATTCCAAATAAGGAGTTCAACAAAGGAAATATCATTGGCGGACTACTTTTCGGCTTAGGTTGGGCAATTACAGGTGCTTGTCCAGGCCCCTTGTTTGCTCAATTAGGTTCAGGTGTATTAGCTGTAATAGTTGTAATTATCAGCGCTGGATTTGGCACTTGGATTTATGGTAGATTTAGAGAGAAATTACCTCATTGATGAATTAATTCTATTAAAATTAATTTTAAGAATTAAATGAATAATTTTAAAAAGCCATTACTATTTTTACAATTAGCATCAGGATTATCCATTCTGATGCTAGTGTATTTAATCTATGCCTTTATTCCAAAAAATGAGCAAAGTCTTCCTGAGGAATCAAAGGAATATATTCCAGTTGACCCTAATTTCAATCATGTATGGACGGCACCATCGGATTGGCGATTGAACTCCCTTCCAAAAGAAGAACAAGAAATGATTGCTTATGGTAAGGAATTAATACAAAATACTGCTTCTTATTTAGGTCCAAATGGATCAGTAAAATCCATGTCCAATGGTTTAAACTGCCAAAATTGCCATTTAAAGGCTGGAGCACAACCATGGGGAAATAATTATTTTGCAGTAGCATCTACCTATCCGAAAATACGAAAACGTTCAGGGAAAATGACCTCTATTCAAGATCGAATAAATGGTTGTTTTCAAAGGTCCTTAAATGGTTTACCATTAGACACCAATACCTATGAAATGAAATCTATGGTTGCCTATATAAAATGGCTAGGAAAGGATGTCATGCCTGGTAAAACACCTACCGGTTCAAAAATTTTCCCTATTGCTATTTTAGATCGCGCAGCTGACCCTATCAAAGGTAAATCTATCTATACTGAAAAATGTGTGGTTTGTCACCAAGAAGACGGCCAAGGTATAAAAAGCGAGGATGGAAAAACCTATACCTATCCCCCACTTTGGGGCCCACATTCTTATAATGATGGTGCAGGTTTATTTCGAATTTCTAAATTTGCAGGTTATGTACGTTATAATATGCCTTTCGGTGCGGATCATACTAATCCACAATTAAACGATGAAGAATCTTGGGATTTAGCAGCCTATGTTAATTCAATGCCAAGACCTACGAAAGATAAATCCAAAGATTGGCCCAATATTGCTGATAAACCGATGGATCATCCATTCGGACCATACGCTGATCCTTATTCAGAGGAACAACATAAGTTCGGGCCTTTTCAGCCAATATTAGATTTTTATTCAAAAAAATAATATTCAAAATATAAAAAAAGTGTGACGATGCCAATTGACATTTGTCACACTTTTTTCATTTAGGTCTCCCTATATTTGTTATGGAGTTTGACGTAGATAGGACCAGCCGGCTTCTTGTTTTAAGACAACCTCGGCTACACCTGAAGGCACAACTTCAATATTTGGCTGTAAATCATCTTTGGTAAGATTTAAACCGTTTAAGGTATTCTGACAACCAACAATTTTTACACCTTTAGCTTGAAGAGCTTGAATATTTTTAGCATCCTCGGTATTCTTTTTTAAAATAAAATTAATACCACCGCTATGACAAACAAGTTCAACCTGCGTATCTGGAAGGGCTTCAATAACATGATTAATGTTTTTGATTGTTCCTCCCCAAACCTTAGTGTCATTGGTTGTTAATTGAAAAACAACTTTATGCGTTTGAGAATACGCAAAATTTGTCCCGATAAAAAGGAACAAGAATAAATAAAAAATACGTTTCATAATTAATGTTTAAAGAAACAATTTAAGAATTAATTAATATGAATACAATTTGGGATAGTAGATTTTCAACAGAATATTATCAGTATGGTAAAAATCCGAATGAATTCTTAAAAAGAAATCTGGATTCGCTACCAAAAGGAAAAATATTAATTTGTGCTGCTGGAGAAGGCCGTGATGCAGTTTATGCTGCTAAATTAGGTTGGGAAGTTATTGCTTTTGATCAGTCGGTTGTTGGAAGAGAAAAAGCACTTGCTTTAGCCAAAGAAAATGAGGTTGAAATAACTTATTTAATTGGTGATGCCCTAAATATTGATTTAGAAAAAGGTACTTTTGATGCTATTGCGAGTATATTTCTTCATTTACCCCCAGAATTGAGAACAAAATTCCATCAGAGAGCCAATAATTGGTTAAAACCAAATGGAGTATTCATTTTAGAGGGTTTCAATAAAAATCAATTAGGAAATAATTCTGGTGGACCAAAAGACATTGATTGGCTATTTTCAAAAGAGGAATTAGCGGAAGATTTTTCCTCCTTATCAAATGTGAAAATTGAATATGAAACACGTATCCTAGACGAAGGACCCTTGCACCAAGGAAAGGCGGAATTAGTTCATTTAGTTAATAGTGAAGAGTGAATAGTGAAGAGTGAATTTTATCCCATGAATTTATTCGTGGGATAAAATGAAGAGTAAATCAAAAAAATAAAATATAAATTAAACAAAATAAGAAAATGATTGGATTATTAAAAAGAATGCTAGGACTAGGTCCGAAGGTTAATTACAAAGAATTGATAGCAAATGGTGCAAAGATTGTGGATGTGAGAACTCCAAATGAATTCAAATCTGGAAATATCAAAGGTTCTATTAACCTACCTTTACAAACTCTTTCTTCTAATTTAGGAAAATTAAAAAAAGATGAGGTGATAATCACATGTTGTGCATCTGGAATGCGTTCCTCATCTGCAAAAAGCCTATTAAAATCAAATGGATTCACCAATGTATATAATGGTGGTTC
>JBJOIA010000163.1:0-3788 GCA_046047395.1 Bacteroidota bacterium
GTGGTAAAAACATTAAATGTTTATAATATCCTAAAATAAGGGTAGAATCTATCATCATTCCTGTTTTAAGTATCATTCGATTTTTCTGGAATCCATAGAATACTTGCAAAAAGATTATTCCAACCATGCCAATACTCAATAAATTCAATAGGTTTAAATTTCCGTTCACCAATACATGGTCGGTTATTTTTTGAATATAAACCGACATTGCCAAGCCAAATATCGTATAAAGGACTGAGGAAATTAGGGCCTGAGAGGCCATCCACCGATGAGGTTTCAGTAGTTTCCAGAATCGAATAAAGGGAGAGGTTTTTTCATTTATCGGTTTAAAGTTTTCTCCTGGAACCATTAAAACTAAAACGCCTGTCCATAATTCCTTAAATTCCTCCAATGAATAATCTTTTATTTCTCCCAGGCCAGGATCCATTACTTTCACCATTTTGGAGGTAACTTTATAAATTACCACGAAGTGTAAAAGATCATTTTTTAGATGAAGATGGGCAATAGCGGGTAAGGGAATTTGAATGAGAGAATCCATTTCTCCTCGCACTCCCTTTGCTAAAAATCTCATTTTTTCCGCAGCTTGAATTAGTCCCAAAATATTCGTTCCTCTTTGGTCGGTAGAGGCGAGCTGACGAATTCTGCTAATTGGAATTTTTACATTAAAATGGTTTCCAATGGAGGCTAAACAGGCTGCCCCACAATCTCGGATGTCATGTTGTTTTATTTTTATTGATGCCATTATTTTTTGCTTGGTTAGGATTGAACCAATCATCCATTTTGTCGGTCAGTAATTGGAACAAGGTTCGTTTGTTTAAATAAAAATGGGCATTGATGGTCATTCCTTTTTCTGCTTTTAGGGAGAAACCATTTTTCATTTTTAATTCATTTTTTAAAATTTTAGAACGGACTTTAAAGAAATAGGAATTATTATCTTGCATGATATTTCTATCGATGGAAACAACTTTTGCCTCCAACCAGCCGAATTGTCTATAATTAAAGGCGTCTACACTAATTTTTTGGGATTGTCCGGGATGGATAAGCCCGATATCCTGAGGTTTTACGAAGCATTCGATGATGAGAGAATCATTGGGAGAGATTTTTGCGATTTCCATTCCGGAGGAAATATAATTTCCGGTTTGAATACCTTGGTATTGGATGATGGTTCCAGAAATTGGGGCATAGATTTTCAAGCTTTTTTTATCAATTTTAATTTTCTCTAAGGCATTACTGATCGTTTTTTCTTTTTCGATTTCTTTTTGGGATTGAAAGGCCCATTCTCTTTTTTTATTTTGAACAAAGGCTAGGAGGGTTTCTTGGCTTTGAATGAGTTCAAATTCGGCTTTTTCCCATTCTGCTTGGGCAATTACTCGTTCTTTGAAAAGTTTATTTTGTCGATCATAAATTTTCTGATTTGCCAAGATCTTTGATTCCAATTCTTTTTTTTGCAGGATGAAATGGTGGAAATCTTGTAGATATTCTGGGCTAATGATAATTGGGTTGGAGGCAAACATCAATTCATGTAAATCCTGTTGAAAATTGAGGCATTGGGAGAGAAGTTCCTCTTGGATTTGACTTTGATTTTCTAGGGCTTCTGATTCTAATTCGATTAATAAATCTCCTTTATTAATTACTTGATTGTTTTCTAAATGAATGAATTTTATTTTACCCGAATTTAAGGTGAAGATGGGGGTGTTTTCATTTAATGGGCGAACAATTCCTTTTGCCTGACTACTTATTTCAATTTGAATATAAGGTAAGGAGAATAAAAAGAAAGATGTAGGAAAGAACAAAAGCCACCAAATGGAAGGACCTTTTATTTTATTTTTGAAATATAGATTTTCTATGGAATAGCGTATCAACTCCTCTTGCTTCATGGCTCGGTATTTTTAGTAAAATTAAGGGTAATATTTCAGGTTTTTGAACAGGAAACTGATAATGTTGAATATCTATTCTAATTGGAATTAGACTACTATTTTTATATCACATTCTTTGTTTAAAACATTTGATAAAGTTAAATCCAAATCAATCGGGTTACCATTTATGGGGACCCAACCAAAGAACATTTTTGTAGAAGATTATATTTAGCCCACGATTTAAATCGTGGGCTAGAATAAGAATATTGAATTTTTATTCTGGAAAGGCAGGATATAAAAAGGACAAATATGTCCTTTTTTTGAAATTATTTTCACAATCTAAATCAATCGGGTTCCCATTTATGGGGGCCCAACCAAAGAACATTTTTATCGATGATTCTTTTTCTAGCCCACGATTTAAATCGTGGGCTAGAAAAAGAATCATGTATTATATTTTAGGAAATTTAAAAAAGGACAAATATGTCCTTTTTTTTAAATTAATTTTCCAATACAAATCAATTGGGTTTTTAATTTTTAAGGCCCCCAGCAATTCACCATTTATGGATGATAATATTTAGCCCACGATTTAAATCGTGGGCTAGAAAAAGAATCATGTATTATATTTTAGGAAATTCAAAAAAGGACAAATATATCCTTTTTTTGAAATTATTTTCACAATCCAAATCAATAAGGTTCCCATTTATGGGGACCCCAGCAAATCACGATTTTATCGATGATTATATTTAGCCCACGATTTAAATCGTGGGCTAGAATAAGAATATTGAGGTATATTTTGGGAAATTTAAAAAGGACAAATATGTCCTTTTTTTGAAATTATTTTCACAATCCAAATCAATCGGGTTACCATTTATGGGACCCCAGCAAATCACGATTTTATGGATGATTATATTTAGCCCAAGATTTAAATCGTGGGCTAGAATAAGAATATTGAATTTTAAAATATTAATCTTATCTTGATTAAAAATATTCATTATTAATGAAAATTTGGATCATCTTAATTTCTTTTACTGTTTTTACGTTCGAAATTTCTGCCCAAAGTGAATCAATCGTTTTTCAATCTGGTACAGAGGGCTATGATACTTTTCGAATTCCTGCTATTATTCAAGATTCTGATGGCACTTTATTAGCCTTTTCAGAGGGTAGAGTAAATTCTTCATCCGATTTTGGGAATGTTGATATCGTTCTAAAAACTTCTGATGATAAGGGAAAAACCTGGTCTCCCATAAAGATTCTTGTTGATAATAGTAGCATCCAAGCTGGAAATTGTACCCCCGTTGTCGATTTTTTCGATCCAAAATATCCAAATGGTCGTATATTCCTTTTCTACAATACTGGTGATAATTTTGAACACGAAATAAGAAAAGGAAATGGTATTAGAGAAGTATGGTATATTTGTTCAGAAGATGGTGGCTCCTCATGGTCTATTCCGGTTAATATTACCTCACAAGTACATCATCCAAATTTTCCTTCCAAAGGGTATCAGGATAAAGAGGATTGGCGCTCTTATGCCAATGCTCCTGGCCATGCTCTTCAAATGAATCAAGGAAAATATAAAGGTAGAATAATTGTTCCTGCCAATCATTCCTTTGGTGATCCACAAGAACATTTTGAGGATTATCGTTCGCATATATTTTATTCAGACGATCATGGAAAATCCTTCCATTTGGGTGAAACCATTTCACTTCCCGGTAGTAATGAGGCTATTGCAACAGAGGGAAAATCTGGAGAATTAATCCTCAATATGCGCGACCAAACTGGTTTATCAAAAAGAAGATTTGTTGCCCTTTCCTCCACGGGTGGAGAAACCTGGGATTCCCAAATTACCGATTCTAGCCTAATTGACCCCGTTTGTCAGGGTTCTATCCTGAGCTTTTTCAATAAAAAAGGAAAAATTCAATACATAATCTTTTC
>JBJOIA010000164.1:0-7799 GCA_046047395.1 Bacteroidota bacterium
TTCTAAACCCGATTTTGACTAAATTTAAACATTTTGAAATTGCTGATAAATTATTGATGCAAGACACTTATCCTTCTTGGTTATATCCAATTAAGGCCCATGGTGCAACTACTATTTGGGAAAGATGGGATTCCATGAAACCTGATAGTACTTTTCAGGATCCAGGTATGACTTCTTTCAATCATTATGCATATGGGGCCATAGGAGATTGGATTTATCGAAATATTGGTGGTATAGATACTGAGGAATTTGATGGAGCCGGTTATAAAATATCCAAAGTGAAATTGTATATAGGGACAATTAAAGCTGCAAAAACTGAATATAAAACTCCATATGGAATCATTTCTACCAATTGGAAAGTAGAAAATGGAGAATTGAAACTTTCCTTATTAATTCCTTTTAATTCAGAATCAAAGGTTTATTTACCAGATGGTTATAAAGATTTTGTATTGGAAGTAGAAAATATTAATACCAAATTGAAACAAGATTCATCTGGAGAATACATAATCCTAGGATCAGGAAACTATCAAATTAGCTTTAAATATAATTTATGAACGTAATTTTAGGATTAATTTTTCACAGTGTAGGAGGATTTGCCTCTGGAAGTTTTTATATCCCTTATAAAAAGGTAAGAGGATGGAATTGGGAAAGTTTTTGGATTGTGGGTGGACTTTTTTCCTGGTTGATAGTACCCCCAATTGCAGCCTATTTGACAATCCCTGGTTTTCAAGAAATTATTAAAAATTCAGAAAATTCGGTATTTCAATTAACCTATATGTTCGGAATATTATGGGGAATTGGTGGACTTACCTATGGTTTGGGTGTTCGTTATTTAGGTGTTGCATTAGGAGGAAGTATAATTTTGGGACTATCAATGGTGATTGGTTCAATTCTGCCCTCAATCTATTATGATATTTATCAGGTAGAAGGAAAGGAGACCTTTAGTCAGATGATTTCAAATAAATCTGGTTTAACAGTATTGGCTGGCTTACTCGTTTGTGTAATAGGAATTATAACAAGTGGCAAGGCCGGAATAATGAAAGAAAAGGAATTAGGGGAGGGCAAGGTAGTGGAAAATCCTGAAGATAAAGCAAATGAATATAAATTCGGTTTAGGATTAATTGTAGCAATAATTTCTGGAATTTTATCAGCTTGTTTTAATTTCGGATTAGAGGCTGGGCAATCCATGAGCATGGTTGCAAATGAGGAATGGAAAATTGCTAATCCTGGTATGGGAGAATTCCTTTACAGAAATAATGTAATATATATTGTGATTTTATGGGGAGGTTTAACTACCAATTTTATATGGTGTATGATATTAAATTTTAGAAATAAAAGCTTTAGTGATTACACAAATTCAAAGACTCCTTTATTTAAAAATTATTTATTTTCTACATTAGCTGGAACAACTTGGTTTTTACAATTCTTCTTTTACGGAATGGGTGAAAGTAAATTAGGTAATGGAGCATCCTCCTGGATTTTACACATGGCAACTATAATCATTACCTCTAATTTATGGGGTTTATATTTCAAAGAATGGCAGGGGGTTTCAAAAAATACCATGCGAACAATTATTCTAGGAATTTTAATTATTCTTGGATCTGTCCTAATTGTCGGTTATGGAAATTCATTAAAGTAATTCTTCTATATTTATTTGTATATTTTTTTTGAAAAAATCTAAAAAAAATGCACTTTTGTTGTTCGATTTTTTATTACTAAAATAGTATATATTCAAAAATGAGTAATTCACCAAAAACATTATTCGATAAAGTTTGGGATTCCCATGTTGTTCGCAAGATTGAAGATGGGCCAGACGTGTTTTTTATTGATAGACATTTTATCCATGAAGTGACGAGTCCGGTTGCATTTTTAGGTCTTGAGACTAGAGGAATAGGGGTTTTATATCCAGAAAGGACATTTGCTACAGCAGATCATAATACCCCAACAATTAACCAACATTTACCTGTTGAGGATCCATTATCTGCTAACCAATTATTACAATTGGAAAAAAATTCAGCAAAATATGGTATTTCACATTGGGGTTTAGGTAATCCGAAAAACGGAATTGTTCACGTAGTTGGTCCAGAAAATGGAATAACACAACCAGGCATGACAATTGTATGTGGTGATTCGCATACGTCTACTCATGGTGCATTTGGGGCAATTGCCTTTGGAATTGGTACTTCTGAGGTTGAGATGGTATTGTCTTCTCAATGTATTATGCAACCAAAGCCTAAAAAAATGAGAATTTCGGTGAATGGGGAATTGTCTAAAGGTGTAACACCTAAGGATGTGGCCTTGTTTATCATTTCAAAATTGACAACAGGAGGAGCTACTGGTTATTTTGTAGAATTCGCTGGGGATGTATTTAGAAATATGTCCATGGAAGGAAGAATGACAGTTTGTAATATGTCCATTGAGATGGGAGCGAGAGGAGGAATGATTGCACCAGATGAAAAGACTTTTGCCTATTTAAAAGGAAGAGAGCAAGCACCAAAAGGGCAGGAATGGGATGAAAAGGTTGCTTATTGGAAGACCTTGCCTACAGAGGATGGAGCATCTTTTGATAAAGAATATATATTTGAATCATCTGAGATTGAGCCAATGATTACCTTTGGAACGAATCCAGGTATGGGTATAGGTGTAACAGAGAATATTCCAACGAATGATAAAGTTGAAGGATCTAAAGCATCTTATGAAAAATCCTTGAAATATATGGGATTTGGTGAGGATGATAAAATGTTAGGAAAGAAAATTGACTATGTATTTATAGGTTCTTGTACGAATGGTAGAATTGAGGACTTTAGAGCATTTGCTTCTATTGTTAAAGGAAGAAAGAAAGCCGATCATGTTACAGCATGGATCGTTCCAGGATCTCATATAGTTGAAGCTCAAATTAAAGAGGAAGGTATTTATGATATCTTAGTTGAAGCAGGCTTTGAATTAAGACAACCAGGATGTTCAGCATGTTTAGCGATGAATGATGATAAAATTCCAGCTGGAAAATATGCAGTGAGTACCTCAAATAGAAATTTTGAAGGTAGACAAGGCCCAGGTTCTAGAACATTGTTGGCAAGTCCATTAATGGCTGCTGCAGCAGCAGTTACAGGAGTAGTTACTGACCCAAGAGAATTATTAGCATAAAAATTACTTAAAATGGCTTACGATAAATTTAATATACTTAAAAGTTCAGCTGTTCCACTTCCAATTGAAAATGTGGATACAGACCAAATTATTCCTGCACGTTTCTTGAAGGCAACTGAAAGAAAAGGGTTTGGAGACAATTTATTTAGAGATTGGAGATATGATTCAAATGGAGAACCGATTCAGGATTTTGTTTTGAATAATCCTACTTATTCAGGTAAGATTTTGGTTGGTGGAAAAAATTTCGGTAGTGGTTCATCTAGAGAACATGCAGCTTGGGCTATTTATGATTATGGCTTTAGATGCGTTGTTTCTAGTTTTTTTGCTGATATATTTAAAAATAACTGTTTAAATGTAGGAATTTTGCCAGTAACAATTTCTGCGGAATTTTTACACGAAATTTATAGTTCTATTGAAGCTAATCCAAATGCTGAAATTGAAGTAAATTTACCTGAACAAAAAATAACGAATTTATCAACTGGGAATTCTGAATCATTTGATATTAATGGATATAAAAAACAAAATCTTTTAAATGGTTTTGATGATATCGATTACCTTCAGAATATGAAATCAGAAATACTTGAATTCGCAAAAACGAGATAATTTTTGAAAAAAAAGATAGAAATATTAGATACCACTCTGAGAGATGGTGAGCAAACTAGTGGAGTGTCATTTTCTTCATTGGAAAAGCTGACTATTGCCAAAATGCTTTTAAACGAATTAAAAGTAGATCGAATCGAAGTGGCAAGTGCTAGGGTGTCTGATGGTGAATTTGATGCAGTAAAGAAAATTACTACCTGGGCTGAATCTGTTGGAAAATTAGAAAAAATTGAAGTCTTAGGATTCGTTGACGGAGGAAAGTCCTTGGATTGGATGGAGAAATCTGGTGCAAAGGTTCTTAACCTTTTAACCAAGGGTTCCATGAACCACTTAAAACATCAACTTAAAAAAAGTCCAGAGCAGCATTTTTCTGAAATTGAGGAAGTTATTTTAGATGCTAAGAAAAGAGGATTTCAGGTGAATGTATATTTAGAGGATTGGTCCAATGGTATGCGTAATAGCAAAGACTATGTGCATCAATTTATACAATTTCTTTCTAAACAGCCAATAAAAAGAATTTTGCTTCCAGATACTTTAGGAATATTAGTACCTTGGGAAGTTAAATTATTTGTTAGTGAATTAACGACCACTTATCCTGATATTCATTTTGATTTTCATGCACATAATGATTATGATTTAGGAACTGCTAATGCTTATGAAGGTATTTTGGCAGGTGCAAAAGGTTTGCATTTAACGATTAATGGGATGGGAGAACGTGCAGGAAATGCACCTTTGGCCAGTACAATTGCTGTAATGAATGATTTCTTTCAGGAATACCAAACCAATATTGATGAATCTAAATTATATGCAGTTTCCTTATTAGTTGAATCCTTTTCAGGGGTTCGGATTCCTCAAAATAAACCAGTAGTAGGAGAATATGTATTCACCCAAACTGCAGGAGTTCATGCTGATGGTGATAAAAAGAATAACCTGTATCATTCTAAATTAATGCCAGAACGTTTTGGGAGAAAAAGAAAATATGCCTTAGGAAAAACCTCTGGTAAAGCAAATATTGAAAATAATTTAGAGGAATTCGGAATCAAATTAACAGATGAAGAATTAAAAATAGTTACACAAAGAATTATTCAATTGGGTGATAGAAAGGAAATGGTTACAAAGGAAGACCTTCCTTATATAATATCCAATGTTTTGGATAGAAATGCTATCCAAAAAAATATTATCGTAGAAAATTATGTTTTAACGCATTCCAAAGATTTGGATCCTTCCTGCACTCTAAAGGTAAATATTGAAGGTGTTTCTTATGAATCAAGTGCACAGGGAGATGGCCAATATGATGCTTTTATGAAAGCCTTGGATAAAACCTTTCAAAAAATTGGAAAAAAAATGCCTGTATTAACAGATTATACTGTTCGAATACCTCCAGGAGGTAATACAGATGCATTATGCGAAACAAAAATTACTTGGAAATACAATAACAAAGAATATATTACAAGAGGCTTAGATAGTGACCAAACGGTTTCTGCTATTCAAGCCACAGAAAAAATGCTTAATTTATTATAATTCATGGCTAACAAGAAGATTTTAGTAGTTCCAGGAGATGGAATTGGACAAGAAGTAACTGAAGTAGGGAAAAAAGTATTAGATAGAATTGCTGAGAAGTACGGACATAATTTTGAATATGATTATGCTCTTATTGGTCATGCTGCAATTGAAGCAACTGGTAATCCTTTGCCAGATGAGACATTGGAAAAAATGAAGGCATCTGATGCAGTTTTATTTGGGGCTGTCGGTCATCCTAAATATGATAATGATCCGTCTGCGAAAGTTCGTCCGGAACAAGGTTTATTAAAAATGCGTAAAGAATTAGGTCTTTATGCTAATCTAAGACCAATCAAATTGTTTGATGAATTATTATCAGCTTCCTCTATTAAACCTGAAATTTTAAAAGGAGCAGATATTTTGTTTTTCAGAGAATTAACAGGTGATATTTATTTTGGAGAAAAAGGAAGAAAAAATGATGGAAATACGGCCTATGATATTGCTGAATATTCAAGATATGAGGTAGAAAGAATCGGAAGAAAGGCATTTGAAGCAGCTATGACAAGGGGGAAGAAATTATGTTCTGTGGATAAGGCAAATGTGATTGAAACTTCCAGATTGTGGAGAGAAGAAATTCAAAAATTAGCAAAAGAATATCCAGAAGTGGAGGTAGAACATCAATTTGTTGATGCTGCAGCAATGATGTTAATCAAGGATCCAAAAAGATTTGATGTTGTTGTAACAGCAAATTTATTTGGAGATATCCTTACGGATGAAGCCTCTCAAATTGCAGGTTCTATGGGAATGTTAGCATCAGCCTCAATTGGAGATGGAACAGGTGTTTATGAGCCGATTCATGGTTCTGCGCATGATATAACAGGTAAGGGTATCGCAAATCCAATGGCTGCTGTATTATCTGCTGCTTTATTATTAGATATTTCATTCGGATTAAAAGAAGAATCTAATGATATTATCAATGCAGTTGATCAAGTTTTGAAAAAAGGATATCGTACTGGCGATATTGCAGATTCTTCTACAGATAAATCTATGATTTTAGGAACTGAAGCAATTGGAAAGGAATTGTTGAAGTTTATATAATTTTTGATAATTTTACAAAAAAGGGACTCATTAATGAAGTCCCTTTTTTATTCTCTTTATTTTCTATAGTTTATAAATATTTAAAATTTTCTTTTCCTGTTAATTTTTTAACTGTTTCATAAATTAATTTTATTACAGCATCTACATCTGATTTTGCAACAGTTTCAACGGTGGTATGCATGTACTTTAAAGGAAGTGAAATTAAGGCAGAAGCTACGCCCTCTGTAGCATAGGCAAAAGAATCTGTATCTGTACCGGTAGACCTAGAAACAGCTTGTCTTTGAAAATCTATTTTTTTCTTTTCTGCCACCTCAATAATAAAATCTCTTAAATTATTTTGAACTGCTGGTCCATAGCAAATCACAGGACCTTTTCCACAGGCCATATCTCCCTGAATCTTTTTATTATACATAGGAGATTGCGTATCATGTGTTACATCTGTAATGATCGCCAAATCTGGCTTTAATCTTCTTACGATCATTTCCGCACCTCTTAAACCAATTTCCTCTTGTACTGCATTTACAACATATAAAGTAAAGGGAAGTGAGTCTTTTTTCTCTTTTAACATTCTGGCTACCTCTGCAATCATATAGCCACCCATACGGTTATCTAAGGCTCTACCAACATAATATTTTTCGTTTAATTCAGTAAGACCGTCTTCAAAAGTCACAACTGTTCCAACATGGATCCCCATTTCCTCCACTTCTTTTTTATTTGCCGCACCACAATCAATAAAAATATCGTTTACTGTAGGGGCCTTATCCTTGGAAATATCTCTCACATGAATGGCAGGCCATCCAAAAATTCCTTTTACCGTTCCATTTTTTGTATGAATGTTAGCTCTCATTGAGGGAGCAATTAAGGCATCTGAACCACCATTTCTCCTCAAAAATAGATAACCGTTATCGTCAATATAATTGACAAACCAGGAAATTTCATCAGCATGAGCTTCAATTACTACACTAAAATCCTTGCCAGGATTAATGACACCTACCGCAGTTCCGTAAATATCTACAATTGTTTCATCAACAAAGGGTTCAATGTATTTTAACCAAATTTTTTGTCCCGAAGCTTCAAAACCTGTTGGTGAAGCATTATTTAAATATTCGTACAAAAAAGTGCTATTTTTTTTAGGCATAATTATATAGTTTGTTATTTTTCAATAAAAAAAATCATTTAAACTTTAATTTAATCATTTATAATTTAAATTTGTATATTATTATAAAGAATAACGATATTTAATTCATGAAAAAGATTGCTGTTTTTACTTCCGGCGGAGATGCTCCAGGAATGAATGCTTGTATCCGTGCTGTTGTTAGAGGTGCTATTAGAAATGGAGTAGAGGTTTATGGAATAATTAGAGGTTATAATGGAATGATAAAAGGTGATATAATTCCGTTGACCTCGCAATCTGTAAGTAATATTATTCAAAGGGGGGGGACAATTTTAAAATCTGC
>JBJOIA010000165.1:0-5881 GCA_046047395.1 Bacteroidota bacterium
AATTAGACCTAATCAAGGAATATGCTACAGAGGATGCTGATATTACCTTACAATTGAAGGAACCATTGGACAGGGAATTAAACAAATTTCCAAAATTATTGGAATTATTAGAAAATGTTGAAATGCCCCTGACAAGGGTATTATCTAAGGTGGAATCTGAGGGAGTAAATATTGATGTCAATTTTCTAAATGCCATGTCTTTGGAATTAGAAAAAGATGCAAAACTAATCGAGCAAAAGGTTTATGAGATCGCAGGAGAAGAATTCAATATTGCCTCTCCAAAACAATTAGGAGAAATTTTATTCGATAAATTAAAATTGGATGCCAAGGCTAAGAAAACCAAAACTGGCCAATATCAAACAGGAGAAGAGGTATTAAGCAAATTGGAAAAGGAACATGAAATTGCTTCTTTAATATTGGATTTTAGGGAATTAAATAAATTGAAATCTACTTATGTAGATGCTTTACCAAAATTAATTTCTCGAAAGACTGGCAGAATCCATACTTCGTTTATGCAGGCTGTAGCTGTTACGGGAAGATTATCATCTAAGGACCCGAATTTACAGAATATACCAATTAGAACGGCAAGAGGTAGAGAAATTAGAAAAGCATTTATTCCAAGAAATGAAGAATTTAAAATATTAGCTGCGGATTATTCTCAAGTAGAATTAAGGATAATGGCAGCATTTTGTCAGGATGAATCCTTGTTAGATGCTTTTAACCAAGGCAGAGATATCCATGCAACTACGGCTTCAAAGGTATTTAAAGTTCCTTTGGAAGAGGTTGATTCTGAAATGAGAAGAAAAGCCAAGACGGTGAATTTCGGTATAATTTATGGAGTATCTGCATTCGGGCTCGCACAACAAATTGGAATAAGCAGAACAGAGGCGAAAGAGATTATTGATTCATATTTTCAAGAGTTCCCAAAGATAAGTCAGTATATGAATGATGCCATTGAAAAGGCAAGAGAACAGGGATTTGTTGAGACTATTTTAGGAAGAAGAAGGTATTTAAAGGATATTAATGCGCAAAATGTAGTTGAAAGAGGATTTGCGGAGAGGAATGCTATCAATGCCCCCATACAAGGTTCGGCTGCTGATTTAATAAAATTGGCTATGATACAAATTCAAGATTTTATTGAAAAAGAAAATTTAAAATCTAAGATGATTCTAACGGTTCATGATGAATTGGTTTTTGATGCGCATTATTCTGAAATTGACCTTTTAAAGGAAAATATATCGCGAATTATGGCCAATTCATTGGACATAGGGGTAAAATTAGAAACAAGTGTTGGGCTGGGGAATAATTGGCTAGAAGCTCATTAAGAAGCGGAATCGTCGAATCTTTTGGTAATATTCTGATATGAGTCTATACGTCTATCTCTGAAGAATGGCCAAGTTCTACGATAGTTTTCTGCTTCTTTTAAGTCGATATTTACTATTTCTACTTCCTCTTGATGATGCGATAATTGTTTGATTACTCGTCCATACGCATTTGTTGCAAAGGACCCTCCCCAGAATTTTTGGCCATTTTCAACTCCTACCCTATTCACAGAAATTACGGGTACGCCATTCGCTACAGAATGAGATTTTTGGATGGTTTGCCAAGCTTGATATTGTTCTTGATTGATTAAGCTTTGTTTTTCTTCTAAATCCCAGCCAATAGCAGTAGGATAGAATAATATTTCTGCTCCTTTCATGGAGGTTAGTCGAGCCGCCTCTGGGTACCATTGGTCCCAACAGATTAATACCCCTATTTTAGCATACTGGGTTGAAAAAACTTTATAACCTAAATCACCAGGAGTAAAATAATATTTTTCATAATATCCTGGATCATCTGGAATATGCATTTTTCGATATTTCCCTAGATAAGAGCCGTCAGCATCGATCACAGCAGTTGTATTATGATAGAGGCCTGCAGTTCTTTTTTCAAAAAGTGAAGCGATAATAACTACCTTTAATTCCTTAGCTAAATCTTGAAATAAATTGGTTGTTGGACCAGGAATTGGTTCAGCTAAATCGAAAAAAGATTGGTTTTCTTCAAAGCAAAAATAGATCGATTGAAATAATTCTTGCAGACAAATGATTTGAGCGCCTTTTGCTGCTGCATTTCGAACAGCATCAATTGTTTTTTGCATATTTTCTGCAATATTTTCTGAGCAGGATAATTGCACCAAACCAATTTTGACGTCTTTCATTTAGAAAAATTTGAAATTAAACTACAAATATACGGGCTTCTAAGTTTTATGTATAAGTTATTTGGAAAAATTTATAATAAACCTTTATATTTCGCAGTATTTAGGTAAATTGCAAAAAAAAATGAGTATTTAATTAGATGGAGAATAAAAAGCAAGATACTGCATCCGCCCTTAAAGACATAATCTCACATGCAAAGGAATATGGTTTCGTATTTCCTTCCTCTGAAATATATGATGGTTTGCAGGCAGTATATGATTATGGTCAGAATGGTGTTGAATTAAAAAATAATTTAAAATTAGCATGGTGGAAAGCCATGACCATGTTGAATGATAATGTAGTAGGAGTAGATGCCTCTATTTTCATGCATCCAACAACTTGGAAAGCATCTGGTCATGTGGATTCTTTCAATGATCCAATGATTGACAATAAAGATTCTAAGAAAAGATATAGAGCTGATACTTTATTGGAAGAGCGTGCAGCATTATTAGAATCGGAAGGAAGAGAAGCAGACGCAAAATCCTTAATGCAATCCATGGCTCAATGTTTAGATAATGGGAATCTGGAAGGAGTTCGTCAGTTAATTATCGACCAAAAAATTGTTTGTCCAATATCTGGGACAGGAAACTGGACGGAGGTTCGTCAATTCAATTTAATGTTTTCTACACAAGTTGGGGCAGTTTCTGAAGATGCGAGTACGATATATTTACGTCCTGAAACAGCACAAGGTATATTTGTCAATTTTTTAAATGTTCAAAAATCTGGAAGAATGAAAATTCCATTTGGTATTGCCCAAATTGGAAAAGCTTTTAGAAATGAAATTGTTGCGAGGAATTTCATTTTTAGAATGCGTGAATTTGAACAAATGGAAATGCAATTTTTTATTCAGCCGGGAACAGAAATGGATTGGTATGAAAAATGGAAGAATACTCGAATGAAATTCCATCAAGCAATTGGGCTTCCTTCGGGGAAACTTAAATTTCACGACCATGATAAATTAGCACATTATGCAAATGCTGCAGTAGATATTGAATATGAATTCCCATTTGGATTCAAAGAAATTGAGGGAATCCATTCAAGAACAGATTTTGATTTAAAGAATCATCAAGAATATTCTAAGAAAAAAATTCAGTATTTTGATCCTGAATTAAAAGAAAATTATATACCTTACGTAGTTGAAACCTCTGTGGGAGCTGATAGATTATTTTTAGCTACCTTATGTAATGCATACAAGGAAGTAGAAACTGGGGAAGGAGAAGTTAAAAAGACAAGAACGTACTTAGACTTCCACCCTGCACTTGCTCCAATTAAAGCAGCAGTTTTACCATTGGTAAAAAAGGATGGTTTAGCTGAAAAAGCCCAGGAAATTTACCAAAGCTTAAAATTTAGTTTTAATTGCACCTATGATGAAAGTGCAGCAATTGGAAAGAGATATACAAGACAAGATTTAATTGGTACTCCTTATTGTATAGTTATTGACTATCAAACAATGGAAGATGGTACTGTGACAGTAAGGGATAGAAATACCATGGAACAAGAACGCATTTTGGTAGCGGACCTAAAAACAAAAATAGGGGAAGCTGTATCGATGGAGCGTATTTTTGAAAAATTAATTGATTAATAAAAACGCAAAACGAGTTATGACTACTGATTTAAACGAAAAAACGGAAGAAACTAAACCAGAAAAAAAACAAGAAGAAGTAAACCAAAACGAAGTAATATCTGATTCTAAACAAATCGAAGAGACGAATCATGAGGAGGAAGAAGATGATTTAGATGAAGCAGAATTACCCATTTTGGACAAAGAGAATCCAAGTAATCAGGAGTTATTATCGTTTTTAAAAGAATTAAAATCAATTTTATCTCACTCAAAAACTGCGGCTAATTTTAAAAATTTAGAGGATTTAATTGCAGAACATGCGCAAAATTTCGAATCTAAATTAGGAGAAGACAAGGCAAATGCTTTGGATAAATTCAAAGAAAATAATGATGGTTCGGAGGAAGGTTTTGAATATCATCCAGAGGCAATTATCTCTGAAATTCAATCATTATTTACCGAATTAAGAAAATCTCGTCAACAATTTTTTAAAGGATTGGAAGAGAAAAAGACGCAGGTAATTGATGAAAAGAATGATTTATTGAATAAACTACGTCAATTAGTAGAGTCAGAGGAAAATACCAACCCTTCCCTAATTAATGAAAGCTTCAAGGAATTTAAAAAGATACAAGAAGCATGGAAATCATTAGGAAATGTTTCTGGCGCGGTAAATCAGGAGTTATGGAAGAATTACCATGCATTGGTAGATCGTTTTTATTCAAACAGAAGTATTTATTTTGAATTATTAGAATTAGATAGAAAGAAAAATCAACATTCCAAAGAATCCATTGCCTATCAATTAGAGGAGATTGCCGCAAAGATTCAGAAGGAATCTGAGGATACTTATATTAAATATATCAAAGAAGCTGAAATTCTTTTTGATGAATATAAGCATATTGGTCCGGCACCAAAAGAGGTGAATGAATTATTATGGAACCGAATCAAAAAAGCCTTAGATGTAATATTTGATCAAAAACGTCAGATTTCAGAAGCTAGAAAAAAACTTATTTTAGAAAATCTGAAGATTAAGGAAGGTCTTGCAGATTTAATGGCGGAAAAAGCAAAATACGATTCGGAATCTATCAATGATTGGAACAGAGAAACCAAGGCAGTGGCAGAATTGCAAAAGCAATGGGAAAAGGTTCCGGGTGGATTACCAAAAGAGGCAGGTAAAAAGATTTCTGCTGAATTTTGGACGAATTTAAAAATATTCTATAAGAATAAATCAAAGTTTTTCTCAAGATTAGATTCGGTGAGAAAGGAAAATGCTGAGAATAAAAAAGCATTAATCGAGAAAATTAAAGAAATTAATTCTGCAAAGGTATTTGATGCAGAAACTACGAAAATTGTCATAGGCTTACAGGCGGAATGGAAGGAAATTGGACATGTACCAGAAAAGATTAAGCAATCCTTATTTGATGAGTTCAAGAAAGCATGTGATGAATTTTTTGAAAGTAGAAGATCAAGTGGAGATGGCAAAGGAGCAGAATTTTATCAAAATTTAAAGATTAAGGAGGCATTAATTGAAGATTTAAAGAAGATTCAGAAAGATCCTAAATTATTGGGGAATTTAAGTGAAATTAAAGCCAAATGGGATGAAACTGGTTTCGTTCCGAAAAGGAATCTTAAAAAGATAATGGATGATTTCAGAACGAATTGGAATAAGGCTATAGATATTGCAAATACGTTAAGTTCTGAAGAACTTGCTAGTTATGGAATTGTATTAGATTCTGTGGAAGAAGGGAAAGGAAAATCGGAGGGCGATAATAGAAAGAAAATACAAAGCCTTGAAAATGAGATTGCTACATTAAAGAACAATTTAGAGTTTTTCTCTTCATCCAAGAATGCGGATAAACTTATAAAGGAGGTAGAAGAAAAGATTTCAAAAGCAGAAAAAGAATTGGAAAAATTAATTGAAGAAAATAATAAATAATTTTCTTGTATTTATTTAAATATTGATTAATTTTGCAACTCCAAAACGCCTCCTTAGCTCAGCTGGTAGAGCAACTGACTTGTAATCAGTAGGTCATTGGTTCGATCCCGATAGGAGGCTCAGAAACCCTAGCAGAAATGCTGGGGTTTTTTGTTT
>JBJOIA010000166.1:0-7489 GCA_046047395.1 Bacteroidota bacterium
TAATTATTCGTGCTTCAAATCCACATGGAGCTTTTTACGGCCTTCAAACCTTATATCAATTATTTCCAGCTGAAATTTTTGACCATGCAAAATCATTATCTGTTCCCTTTGTTCAGATTGAAGATTCCCCAAGAATGAAATATAGGGGATTAATGCTGGATGTGGGAAGACATTTTTTTCCTGTTTCATTCATTAAGAAATATTTAGATTTGATGGCTTTTTATAAATTAAATCGATTCCATTGGCATTTAACGGAGGATCAGGGATGGAGAATTGAGATAAAGCGCTATCCCCTACTGACCCAAGTATCCTCTATTCGAAAAGAAACAATGGAGGGTCATTATAAAAATCAAAAATTTGATGGAAAGCCCTATGGAGGTTATTATACTCAAGAGGAAATTAAGGAAGTGGTGGCCTATGCAGCAGAAAGATTTATAACGGTAGTGCCTGAAATTGAAATGCCGGGGCATTCTCAGGCTGTATTAGCGGCCTATCCACAATTAGGATCAAACCAGGACAAGATTTATGAGGTTGCAACGAAATGGGGAGTATCAAAGGATGTTTTTTCTCCTAGAGAAGCAACTTTTGAATTTTTACAAAATGTATTAACGGAAGTAATGGAATTATTCCCAGGGGAATATATTCATATTGGTGGAGATGAATGTCCGAAGGACCAATGGAAGGAATCCAGATTTGCCAAAAATTTAATTAAAAAGGAAGGTTTGAAAGATGAGCATGAATTACAATCTTATTTTATTCAACGAATTGATAAATTTGTGAGTTCGAAGGGCAGAAAAATCATTGGTTGGGATGAAATTTTAGAGGGGGGATTATCAAAAAATGCGACGGTAATGTCTTGGAGAGGAACCAAGGGAGGAATAGAGGCTGCAAAACAGCGCCATGATGTAATTATGTCTCCTAATTCATATTATTATTTAGATTATTACCAAGGGGAAAGTAAAACTCAACCTTTAGCAATTGGGGGATTTTTACCCTTAGAAAAGTCCTATTCATTTGAACCAGAATTGGATGAATTAAGTGATGATGAGGCAAAGCATATAATTGGCGTTCAGGCTAATGTATGGACTGAGTACATTTCAAGTGGGGCTTATGCTGAATATATGACCTTCCCAAGAGCCTTGGCATTGTCTGAAGTGGGTTGGTCTGTAAAGGAGAAAAAGAATTATGAAGATTTCAAAAATCGATTAAATGTACATCGTAAACATTTGGATGCAATGGGAATAAATTATTGTAAAATTGAATTTGAATAATTATGTGGAGAAAAAAAATACTAGAATATATCCTTAATATTATTGATTTTAGGGATGATACGGACCAGGAGGCGACTATTGCGGCGATAAAGATGGATATTGAGTTTAGGGGAACTACGATATGGATTATGATTTGTTCCATATTTATTGCGTCCATAGGTTTGAATGCAAATTCTACAGCAGTGGTAATTGGGGCCATGTTAATTTCTCCCTTGATTGGTCCGATTTTAGGAATTGGGATGTCGGTTGCCATAAATGATGCGATTACTTTGAGGAAGTCCATCAAGAATTTTTTAGTGATGGTGATTATTTCAATATTTACAGCCTTTTTATTTTTCAAATTATTTCCGTTGAATGTGGATAGTTCGGAATTATTGGCGAGGACGCAACCGGACATTCGGGATGTATTAATTGCGTTTTTTGGGGGTGCAGCCTTAATGATTGCCCGAACAAAGAAGGGCACGATTGCTTCGGTAATATTTGGAGTATCTATTGCCACAGCCTTGATGCCACCTTTGTGTACGGCAGGATATGGATTAGCAAAGGGGGGTGTAATAGGATTTAGTTATTTGGCTGGGGCATTATATTTATTCATCATAAATGCTTTATATATTTCATTATCTACGTTTATAGTGATTAAATTATTAAGATTCCCTTTAGTAGAGCAAACGAATTCGAAGCGGGATCGATTGATAGCGCGATATGCGTCGTGGGCAGCGGTATTAGCTACGATACCAGCGATTTGGACGTTTATTACGGTATACAACAAGAATTTGGCTCAAAATGAATTACAACAATTGATACAAAATGAAATTTCGATAGATGAGACGATGCAATTAATAAATTATGATATTGATTATGATGAAAAGGTGGTATCGATGAATTTTGTGCAGAAGATTACGGAGGTGCAGAAGAATCGGTTATTGAATTTAATGCATGAAACTGATATTTATAATGGTTTAAAAGATTATAATTTAAAGGTAAAGGGCTCTGGGGATACGAATTATGAGATGATGGTGAGGGGATATGAGGATGCTCAAAGGGAATTACAGAAGGATAAAATTATCATAAGTTCTTTGGAGCGGGAGTTGGCCAGGTATGAAAATGGGGAGAATTTGAATAATCAGGGGGTAATTGGAAAGGAATTATTAGAATTTTTAAAGGATTTAAAAATTTCAAATATGGGGATAAAGAGTGTAAGATTTGAAAAAAATATAAGTACGAGTAATTTTTCTCAATTGGATACGAATAGGCGAGTTATAATAGAAGGAATTAAGGCTGAGGAACTTAAAAAAACTATAGAAATTAATATAAAAGATTTTTTCAAAGAAGAAGGAAAAAATTTAGTAGTAATATTTGAATAATACAAAAATAACTTCTACCTTTGTGCCACAATTAACCCCAATGGTCCGTTCGTCTAGGGGTTAGGACGCGTCCCTTTCACGGACGAAACACGGGTTCGATTCCCGTACGGACTACTCCACGGGAGATGCTTTCAAAAGTGTCTCCTTTTTTTATTTCAAAACCCTCTAATTTCTTCATATTCGTATAAATTTCATTAAAAGCAGGGTTGAATTTTGGGGTTCGATAATTCTCATTCTCAAATATTAATTTTTCCTCAAATATCGAACTCAGCAATTTTCTCTTCAGTTTTGTATCTGCCTTTTCATATGCCTGAGACAAATTAAAAAACAAGTCAGCGGCTTGGTTTACCCTATCTAAAATATCATCGTTTAAACTGGCTATATTCTCTAATTCTTGCCTATATTGATTGATTTTTGCCTGAATCTTATTGTTTTGTTGTTTAAACAATTCATTGTCAATCACTCCTTCCAAAAGTTTATTTAGCAAAGCTTCCTGGTTACTTTCTAGGTTAATAATATCTGTATTGATCCTATTAGATTCCCTTAAGGTAATATCTTTATTTTTTCCCCAAGTATCTTTATAGATAAGTTTAAACAAGTTTAAAACATTTTTCTTTGGCTTTAATTGATATAAATACTCCTGTAGCTTTAAATCAGCAAGGCTTACCCTAAATCGTTCATTGCAACCAAATTTAGAGTTACAATGGTAATAGTAATGCCTTTTGCCTGTTTTACTTCTTGAAGCACTACCGGTTAAATTCGCACCACACTTACAGCATGTTAAATATCCTTGATTTGAATTTGTTTTAAAACTATCATAAGGACGTTGATCCGGTGCAGCTTCCGTATTAATCGAGCCATTCGTCATCACAATGATCATCGGAATGGCCTTATTTTGATCCACTAGATTATCCATTATATAATTTGCTCTTCCTCTACTAATCCAAGCCTCCTCATCACCTCCCCCACCATGCAATAGATATAAAATAGGATATTGATCCTGAGAATCATCATAGCCAGGAGGAGTATAAACCAACATTCTTCTTTTTACACCAATGGTTTTTGAGTCATACCAAACCGAACTGACTTTCCCATGTTTTACATCCTTTGCATCATAATGATTTGCAGTTTCACCATCGATGATTAGGCGACTCTCAATATGAGCACCATCACGAATGGTCACCGGATTATTTGGATCCAATGCTGTAACCCCATTTACTTTAAAAGTATAAACATACATATCAGATTCTAAAGGCCCTACTTTAATTTCAAAAATACCTTCATTATTTTTCTCCATTTCCAATGGCCTATAATCCTTCAGAACAGAACCTGCAAGTTGTACGCTAGAGGCTTCTGGAGCGAATAATCTTAAAATGACTGAATGATCCTCTAAAACTTCTGGAGATTTAATTTCAGGTCCTCTGGAAGGAAATTGCCCGAACCCAGTTAAAGAAATAAATAAGTTTAAAAAAATTAGTTTAGTTTTCATTTATAAAATTTTAAATAAGATTTATTTTCCAATACTTCCCCAAATTAAATGCTTAAGTCGATCATTTTGCTTAAACGGCTCAGGGGTATGTTGTCTAAGCACAATATAAAACATTTTCTCCTTTCTATCCATCCAAAATTGCGTATTAAAATAACCACTCCAATAATACGACCCAGTTGAAATTAATTGAAATTTGGCAATATCATCTTGCATAATACGAACTGATAAACCCGCTTGGACACGTGGACCGTGGGATTGAGCCACCATATGATTTGAGATTACGTCAAATAATGGTGTTTCCAACATTTCAATCGTTTTTTTACTTAGAATTCGAGTTCCATCTAATTCTCCATTATTCATGATCATTTGTAAAAATCGAGAATAATCTTTAATATTTGAAATCATGTCAGCACCGCCAAAGACCTGATCTGTGTGGGTATTTCGATAATAATCCATACTGGTAGTATTAGGAGAATTAAAATATTTTTTCAAATCCTTATCAGTATATACATGAATTCCCGTTTCATCGGTGGCATAAACCTGTGCCATATTTTTCCATTCATTTTCAGGAACCCCAAAATAGGTACGGTTCATATTTAATGGTTCAAATATTTCTTCTTTTAAGTAGATGGGTAAGGATTTACCTGTGATTATTTCAATAATTCTTCCTAGAATATCCATATTCATTCCGTAGGTCCAAGATTCACCTGGTTCATGGCTTAAAGGAAGTTTTGCCAACTTATTCAGTTCATCGGATACTTTAATATTTGCTCCATTTTTCGGAAATGAAGCCATGACACCTGCCTTTAAATAACCTTCTCTCCCATCTGAAACAAATGGAGGATAGGTTATTCCGGATGTATGTGTAAATACATGCTTCATTAGAATTTTATTTTTGGCAGGATGGGTTTTAAACTGACCTGTTTTCGAATCATAGGATTCAAAAATCTCTGGATTGGAAAATTCTGGTAAAAAGGTTTCTAAGGGTGTATCCATTGTAAAATATCCCTGTTCGAATAGTTTTAAGGCTCCAACTGTTGTAACTAATTTAGTCATGGAGGCCATTCTAAACAGATGATCTTCCCGCATATCCTCTCCTGTTTCTAAATTAGCTTTTCCACTGGATTGTAAAAAAACCATTTTACCGTTTCGAACGATCATTGTTACAGAACCTGGAGTTTGTCCTTTAGCAGGCATTTCATTCAAAAATTTTGAAACTCTTCCTATACCTTCTTTCGTTAAACCTTCTGCCAAAGGTGAGGAGGAAGGCAAATATTGTCCATAAGTTTGAAGAAAAAGAAAAAAAGAACCTAACAGTAAATAATATTTTAAAATTTTCATAAAATGGGATTTTAGAGGGTACAAGTTTTAAACTTAAATTTACTAATATAATTCCAGTTTTACAGGTCCTAATAATCCAGACTTTTCGGTAGGACTTTCTTTTCTAAACAATGGCATCGTTATAAAAGTGGAAACGTTGGCATTGGGCTGTTGATCCCCCACTAATCTATTTACCCAAGAATTTACTACCTTTAATTCAATTTTATTCTTCCCTTTATGGATAAAACTAGCAATATCTACCTTAAATGGGCTTTTCCACAAAGTCTGAACATATTGACCATTAATCCAAACTTCTACTAAATTTCTTACATCACCTAAATTTAAGATAATGGAATGCCCTATCTGATTTAATTCAATTTCTTTTGAATAGGTTGCCTCCCCTGAGAAATATTTAATATTTGGATCAGAATGTTCATCTAAACTTTTCAATTCATCCAATTGTATAGATTCTGGGGCCATTCGATTTTTTTGAAAATTTACCATCCAAGAACCTTCCACTAAAATCTCAGCTTGTTTTTCTATTTCAGGAATATTTCTTTTTTCCTCTAAGGTAGGTTCTTCAAATACGATGAATTTAGCATCCCAAGGACTTAATTTCATATTTATAAAGGTTCCATGATTTGGATTGATTCTATAATTAATATCTGAGGTTTGGCCCGTTTCAGGGTCAAATAAAACTGGCTTTTTGCCTTTCATATTAAATAGGATATCAACCGAATTTTCATTTTCATCATGGTTTAGAATCCAATAAATATCTCGTCCAAATTCTCTTCTATGTTTATATCGAATAGATTCAATTTTCCCATTCACTTGAATGTCTGGATTTATTTGTTCTGATTTCATGAAATCAAGAATATTTACAGAAAAATCAACGTTTTTATGGCTTTTAAGCTGATTTAAAATTATTTCATATTCTTTTTGTTCATCCGTTAAACTAGGAGAATATTCCGGGGAATATCCAATTATTTTACCTCCAAGATTTGCCAAACTTAGGATTCGCTTTAAAGTGCCTAAAGACATTTCCTTGGAGGTTTTATCTAAATATAAAACCTTGTAAGAAGTCCCTCCTTTTGAAACATATTCCTTTCCTTGAAAATCTATGGCATTTTTTAAAGCGGAGGAATTAACAAAATCCCATTCATAACCAAAGGGAACAGGCGGTAATTCTTGCGCATATTCACTTGTTAAATTGGTATTTTCCCCATAATAAACCAAAATATCTGCAACGTTTTTTCCTTGTTGCAACATATAGGAGGATCTTGCTAAATAATCTATCCAAACCCTTGCCTGATTTGCCCAAGTTTCTTGTCTAGAGAAATATTGTCCGAATGGCCCTAATGAAAAGCCAGGCATTTTATCATCCAAAGGTTGATGAACAGAAGTATGTATGACGAATCGATTGACACCGGAATACATTTCCATATCTGCTGTTCTTTTTAAGGAACCAGGATGTGGTGAAAAGAATTTCATAATGGAAGTCATGGACTCTGCAGCAGTAATATTCTGACCATAAATATGGGCAACGGATGCTGATTCCCGAATATCTATTTGTGAACGAATAGCTTCATCTGTTCCGGGATCTAGACCACCAGGTTGCCACATGGCAGCCATGGGAAAATCGGCCATTCTTTTCACATCCATACCATCTGCCAGGTAAATCCTTCCATTTTCATGGGATTCTGTATAGCGTTTCATCCCATATTCCTTTAAAATGGAACCAATGGTTTCATAATGATTTTCAACGATTAATTCTCCAATAGTTTTCCTAAAATCCCATAAAAATCTTTCTGAACTATGTCTATCATGAATAATATAACCTACTAATACAGGCATGAAAGGTCTTAGTTCATAGCCTCTTCTAGCTTTAAACTCTTCTTCTAAATTTTGAGTCCAATTCATATGTCCAGCTTCATAAGAATCTAGTACCATATGGGTTAATCCACCTTCAACACCCATTAGTCCTCCAGTTGCATTTTTATATTGATCCAAATAATTTCGCAGATACCGAGAAACAGCCTCTTTAT
>JBJOIA010000167.1:0-8059 GCA_046047395.1 Bacteroidota bacterium
TAAAGCCATTGAATAGGTTTTTCGCCTATTTCTTCAAGGATTTTATTGGTATTCTTAAAAATATTTGAATTAAACCAACCACCTTTATTGGCAGACAAAGGAGATGGATGCGCGGCACTTAAAATATTATGTTTATCCTTATCTATCCATTTTTCAAATTTCTTTGCATGGTTTCCCCAAAGGAGAAATACTAAATTAGATTTATTTTGATTTAAAGCTTGAATAATTGATTGAGTGAATACCATCCAACCAAAATCCTTATGAGAATTAGGTCGATTTTTTTCAACTGTCCAAATTGTATTCATTAATAAAACTCCTTGTTTTGTCCAGGGTATCAGATTGCCAGAAGTCGGACCATGAATCAAATTATATTCAATTTGAATTTCCTTGAAAATATTTTTCAAGGAAGGTGGAAAAACAATTCCATCAGGAACCGAAAAAGCTAGTCCATGGGCTTGATTAAGGTTATGATAAGGATCTTGACCAATTATAACGACTTTAACTTCCTCAAATGATGTTTGGATTAAAGAATTAAAAATTTCATCTTTTTTTGGAAAAACTATGGATTTTTTATTTGAAATTTCAAAATTTTGATTAATTTGAATAAGATAATTCTTTTGAATAAAGGGTGAAATCTGATTTTGCCAACCAGCAGGTATCAATTCAAAGATGGAATTTCTTAACACAATATTATGTCTAAATCAATTTGCAATGGGATTCAAGTAGATGTTTCTACTGCTTTTGTGCCAAATTATAAAATTCAAAAGCCGTATGCAAATTATTTTTCATACCAAATAACAATTAAAAATCTTACTTCGCAGCCTGTTCAATTAATTTCACGCTATTGGAACATTTGGGATAGTGTGGGAGTAAAAGAAGAAATTAATGGAATGGGTGTTGTGGGGCTACAACCAACCATTGGGCCTTATGAATCTTTTTCTTATACATCTGGCTGTCCGACTATTTCCAATTTTGGCAGAATGAAGGGATCTTATATTTTGATAAATTTGGAAACGCAACAAACATTTTCAGTAAAGATTCCACAATTTGAATTAATTACGCCTTTTAGTTTTAATTAATGTTAGATAGAATAAAATTTCTTTTAAGGTCTCAGAATAATCAAGAACTTCATTCTCCTTTTGTATTTGATTTATATCAGAATATTATTACAAAGCATCTCCATAATTTCAATCAAGAAGAATTTATTGAGGAATTAAAAAAATATTATTCATCAAAAAAAAATATTATTGTATTTAGTTTTGAAAAGGAAATAGAGGATTTCAAGAAGGATGATTTAGTCTTTTTATCTTTTCCCTATCAGAATTATTTTCATTGGAAAAATTTAAAAAATAATTCTAATACGGTATTTAGTATAAATTTCTATTATGGAGCTATATTCAGTTTTGACAAGATAGCTCCAAAACAAGAATTTTATTTACGCTAGAATTGGCTTAATAATATTTCCTGCAACGTCGGTCAATCTAAAATTTCTTCCCTGGAAAGGATAAGTAAGTTCTTCATGATTCAATCCTAAAATATGTAAAATAGTGGCTTGAAGATCGTGAATATGGGCTTTTCCATTAACCCCATAATAACCTATTTCGTCAGTTTCTCCATAGGTAAAACCTTTTTTTACACCTGCCCCAGCCATCCAAATCGTAAAAGCATCAGGATGATGATCTCTACCCATAAAAGGTGCAGGTTTATTATCTCTATTTTCCTGCATAGGTGTTCTACCAAATTCACCACTCCAAACCACCAGGGTTTCATCCAATAAACCTCTTTGTTTAAGATCCATAATTAAGGCAGACATCGCTTGATCAGTTTCTAAACATTTTGTCTTTAAACCTATTTCTAAGGCTTCTGATGCATTACTACCATGTGTATCCCATCCCCAATCATATAATTGTATAAATCTAACTCCATTTTCAACTAATTTTCTAGCAAGGAGACAATTATTTGCGAAGGAAGGTTGGCCAATAGTTGTTCCATATAAATTATGAATATAATCTGGTTCATCCTTAATATCCATTAATTCAGGAACAGCAGTTTGCATCCTAAAGGCCATTTCATATTGAGATATCCTAGTAAGAATTTCGGGATCATTATATTCTTGATATTCTAAATGATTAATTTCATTAATTGCATCAATTGTAGACTTTTTCAATTCAGAAGTAATATCTTGAGGATTTTCTACGAATAATACAGGTTCCCCAGTAGAACGACAATGGACTCCTTGAAATTTGGATGGAAGAAAACCAGATCCCCAAATACTTTTACCAGCTTCGGGATATTTTCCTCCTGAGGTAAGAACAATAAAGCCAGGTAAATTTTCATTTTCGGAACCTAACCCATATACAGCCCAAGAGCCAATACCTGGTCTACCAAGCCTAGCACTTCCAGTTTGCATAAATAATTGGGCTGGAGCATGATTAAACTGGTCTGTATGCATAGCTTTTAAGAAACATACCTCATCTACTACATTCTGAAAATAAGGTAGGTAATCTGAAACCCATGCCCCAGATTGTCCATATTGATTGAATTTTCCTTGAGGACCTAACATTTTAGGAATACCACGAATAAATGCAAAGGTTTTGCCTTCTAAAAATTCTTCTGGACAATCCCTACCATTCCACTTTACCAATTCAGGCTTATAATCAAATAATTCGAGTTGGGAAGGTGAACCAGCTTTATGAATATAAATAACATGCTTTGCCTTTGGTAATAACTTAGAAATTTTTGTTTGGTTTGTTTCAATATTTGGTTTTGAACCTGAAGAACATGAATTTAATAGAGAACCCAAAGCCATCATTCCCATTCCAGTAGAACAATCTCTAATGAAATGTCTTCTTGTTAAATATTCTTTGGCTCTATTTTCTAAATCGTTCGTTATCATTCTTTTGTCAAAAATTCATCTAGGTTAATTAATGCAGAGGCAATGGTCTGATAAGATTTCAAACTTACTTCCTCCTTTTTAAAATTGAATTCTTCTTTAGAAAATTCATTTTCAGCTTTATGATAAAGATTTTCTAATATAATTAATTTTTTAGGAGAAATATCTTTGAATATTAGTTTTTTATAGGTTTTGGAAATCCTTGTCTTTAAATCTGAATCAGGAATATTAAACATATCCTCTCCTATTTTATTTGAAATTTCCACAAAGGCAGGATCATTCATCAATACCAAGGCTTGTAAAGGGGTATTGGTAGTAATTCGTCTAACCACACAAACTTCTCTACTTGGAGAATCAAAGGTAAATTGGGATGGATAAGGCCCTGTTCTTCTAGTAAAAATATAGATTGCTCTTCGATACTGTTCGTCAGTTGTATCCTTTTCCCAAAATAAATTAGAATTTACGGCTTGCCAAACACCTTCTGGTTGGTAGGGCATTATTGGTTTGCCAAACATTTTAGGATTTAATAAACCAGAAACTGCTAAGGCTTGGTCTCTAATGATTTCAGAAGACAAACGTGTCCTTGGGAAATAGGATAAATAATTATTATTAGGATCTAGTTTCTCAGCATTTTCCGTTCTATGTGAAGATTGTTTATAGGTATTAGACAAAACAATTTCCTTAATTAAATCCTTAGGCTTAAAATCATATTTATGAATAAAATTATAGGCCAAATAATCCAATAATGGCTGATTTGTAGGTTTTTCACCTTGCGAACCTAAATCTTCTAGAGTAAATACAATACCTTTACCAAATAATTGTTCCCAAAAACGATTAACAATATTTCGGGCAAATAATGGATTATTGGGATCGGTGATCCAATAAGCCAAACCTAATCTATTTTTGGGATATTGTTTTTTGAAGTTATGCATAAAGGAAGGAACTTGGGGTTGAACTTCTTTTCCATGTACCAACCAATTTCCTCTTACGAATTCAAAGGTTTTTCTTTTATAATCCTCTTGCATTTCTAAATAAATGGGAAAATTAATCGATTTAATTTTCATAATTTCCTCAAATTTTTTCCATTGATTTTGATTTAAATCTAATTCAGGAAATAAGGCAAACCATGAAATATTTATCACATCATTTCTTTTACCCTTTAATTTTGGATTTAATGCTTCTAAGTAAAAATCTACTTTTTCATCAAATTCTGGCATATCAATCAAATCAAAATGATACCCTTTTTTATTTAGGAAAATGGTTTTTATAATCCGACCATCTGGACTTCCCAAACGGATATTTAATCTGCCACCAGGTTCAGAAACACCATAATTAATCCACCATTTCTTCTTAAATTTGGTTGTAATAGAAGGTAAACGACAAGTTCCTCCATCTCTTAAACCAATTCTTACTCCACCATTCAATGCTCCTTTTTCAAAATTATCTGCATGGTGGGCATATATACGAGGTTCATAAAACCGAATGAATTTTTTAATATAATCTTTTTGATTGGAATCCTGTGTTTTTAGACTTTGAATAAATTCATTTATTTGCTTTTCTTCAACTTCAGAAAATGTACGATAGAAAGGCGCTTCATCAATGGTATCTTCATCCCTAGTATTATTCAAAAAGGCCATGAATTTATAATATTCTTCATTTTTGATCGGGTCATAAGGATGAGAATGACATTGTACACAACTAAAAGTTGTACCATGTAGTGCATCCCAGGTGGTATTAACTCTATCAAGAATTGCCGCTACTCTAAATTCCTCATCAACCGTCCCTGTTTCATCATTGTTCATGGTATTTCTGTGAAAACCTGTGGCTATATAATCTTCTTTAGTCGGATTTTCCAATAAATCACCCGCCAATTGTTTGATAATAAAGTCTTTATAGGACATATTTTCATTAAAAGATTTTATTACCCAATCTCTATAGGCCCAAATTGTCCTTCCATTATCTTTTTGATACCCACGTGAATCAGAATAACGCGCTAAATCTAACCATTGACTTGCCCATTTTTCTCCATATGAATTAGATGCTAAAAGTGAGTCTACAATTTTTTCGTAGTTGGCGGGACTACTATCTAACTTAAAACGATTGATTAATTCAATTGTAGGGGGAATCCCTGTTAAATCTAAACTCAATCTTCTAATTAGAACCTCGGGTACAGCTTGAGAACTTGGCTCCAAACCATTCTCTTTCATTTTACTTAAAGTAAAAGCATCTATAGGATTTTCATCAAAAGTTTTATTGAATAATTTTGAAAAAAAGTTTGAAACAGAAGGAATTGAAGGTTTTTTTATTGGTTCGTAGGCCCAATGATTTTCCCATTTCGCACCTTGGTCAACCCATTTTATTAATATTTCTATTTCTTCTTTTGTTAAAGGAGGCTTTTTATAGGGCATTCTTTCCTCAGGATCCTTTGCTGTAAGTCGGGAAATGAATTCTGATTGGTCTGCATGAAAGGGAATTATAGAAGGTTTGCCAGAAGCTGTAATTTGAAAGGCTTCTTCTTCGAATAAAATACTAAATTTTCCTTGTTTTTTTACACCACCATGACATGAGATGCAATGTTTATTGAGGATAGGTTTTACTTGTTGGGAATAAGAAATTTCTTCTTTAAAAACAAATACATTTAAGACAAGGAATGCAAAAGCCAATCCTAATAATCCCAAAAGAATTTTTTTGAAGTTGAAATTTTTCATTGTACAGGCTTATGATTCAAAAAGTCAATTCAAACCTGAATTTACTTAATTTTTTATATAAACCTGTACTTTGAAATAATGTTTATTTTGTTTTAGCTAGCTCAACATTTACACGCTTACCTTTAATATGCGCGCCAATCATCTTATCTAAAACTTGGGATTTATATTCCTTTGGAATATCCACATAGGTATGTTTATCTTCAATTTGAATATGTCCTAATGCTGCTCCTGGTATACCTGTTTCACCAGCAATAGCTCCAACTATATTTGAAGGGGAAATTTTTTGATTGAACCCTATATTGATAAATAATTTAACCATACCTTCATTCGTATAAGGTTTTCCTGATTTATCTGATCTTGGACCATTACCTCTTCCCTCTCCTCTTCTACCTCTATCCCTATCTCTATCTCTTCCACGATCTCTATCTCTACCTCCACGATCTCTATCTCTACCGCCTCTAGAATCTCTCGAATCTCTTGCCGAATCTCTGAATTTACGAGATTGACCTGGATCAAACCCTAATTGGTTGTCATCTAAGAATTCATTATCCTTTACTCCCATCAACATTTTAGTCATGGTAGCAATGATTTGATCTGATGAATAACCATTTGACTTTAATGTATCAACAACATCCATGAATTGTCTATTGTCAAAATTCGATTCAATCTGATTTTTAATATTATTAACAAATAATTCCTTTTTAACATTGATGATATCTTTAAAAGAAGGAATATCTGCTTTTTCAATTTTAACCTTAGTATAGCGCATGATATCATTCATACGAGAGATATCAGGGTAAGTAACCAAGCTAAATGCTATACCTTTTTTACCTGCTCTACCAGTTCTACCAATACGGTGTACATAATATTCAGAATCTAAAGGTACGTCGTAATTAATCACTCCATCCACATTATCAACATCTAAACCTCTTGCTGCAACATCTGTGGCAACTAAAATATTTACCTGACCATTTCTAAATCGGTTCATTACAATATTTCTTTGGTTCTGACGTAAATCACCGTGTAAACCTTCTGCATTATAACCTTTATTGATTAAGGCTTCCGTTAATTCATCCACTCTTGCTTTTTGGTTACAAAAAATAAGAATAAGATTTAACCCATAAAAATCAATAATTCTCGATGTAACCTCAATTTTGGCAGATGATTTTACATTAAAATATAATTGTTGAATATTTTCGTTGGTAATTTCATTTTTTACTACTTTAACCAAAACAGGATTTTTTTGAAATCTTTTAGTAAGATTTAAAATTTCCTTAGGCATCGTAGCTGAAAAAAGAATGGTTTGTTTTTCTTCAGGCATTAATGATAATATTGAGGTAATATCCTCAATAAAACCCATAGCCAACATTTCATCAGCTTCATCTAAAACAGCCATTTTAACTTGATCCAATTTCAAAACCTTACGATTAATTAAATCAATGACTCTACCAGGTGTTCCTACAACAATATTTGAACCTGATTTCAATTTTTTAATCTGTTTATCAATTGGATCGCCTCCATAAACAGTAGTAACCCTTATGCCAGATTTAAATTGTGAAAGTTTCTTAATCTCTTCTGTTACTTGTAAGGCAAGCTCACGTGTCGGACAAAGGATTAAAGATTGAGTTGCTTTATCATCCTCATCGATCATTTCAATGATTGGAATACCAAAAGAGGCAGTTTTACCGGTACCTGTTTGAGCTTGACCGATTACATCATTACCTTGAAGGATTACAGGAATAGATTGAGCTTGAATTGGGGACGCATATACGAATCCCATAGCTTGTACAGCTTGTAATGAGTCTTCCGAGATGGGAAGCTCATTGAATTGAATTTTTTCTTCCATTATTTTTTTAGAATTAAAACACTTCCATTTAATTCTAATTGCCAACTTAAGAAAAAAACAGCTGTGTTTTGCACAAATATAATGCAAAACTACTCATAATATTCGTAACTAAAAAATAAAATTGTACTTTTTTAATAAAACCTATTTTGTAATTCTAAAATGAACTTGAGAATTCAGTGCATAAGAAGGATTTATTTGATTGGAAAAACTGGAATCGACGATGATTCTTTTTATGGAAACACCCTCTCCTATCAATCGATTTTTTAGGAACAAAGCTCTTCTATCAGCAGAAGTCATTCCAAGTTCAGAATAGGCCTTTAAATAAATTAAGGAATTTGGATTATAATAAAGGATTCGATATAAATTTTTGATATAATCCTTATTTATTTCGAATATTTCATCATTTTTATTTGCAAATCTTAGCTCAAAAACCCTAATTTCAAGCGTATCATAACGGGTTGAGTCATTTAAAAATTCTAGTATTTTTATTAAGGATGAACTTTTAGCTAGGTCTATCGTATGAGAGTCATCCAGACGAAAAGTTTGAATTGAATCATTATTTAGAATTTCTTTTTTAATTTTAATTTCATTTAAACTATCCTTTAATTTTTC
>JBJOIA010000168.1:0-2784 GCA_046047395.1 Bacteroidota bacterium
AATAAGGTGAACGGTGTCTATTAATCCCAATTTAGACTGAAATATTCCTTTAATATCAATGCCCAATTCAGAAAAGGTTCTAATTAATATTTCTTTCCTATTTTCCGTTAATTCCAATTTATTTAAATCAATTTTTTTATCAGAAATTAAATTGGAATAATGAATTATATTAAAAAAATGAAATTTAGAATCAGGATTAATCCTGAAATATAAAATGGATTTTATAAAATTATAAAGTGGTGAAAAATCAATAAAAAGAGAATCAGAGGATTTAATAGGAATACCATTCCCCAATAATTCTTCTACAATGATGGATAATTGAAAATTTGTCCTGGTCAGAACTGCCATTTTATCATATCCAATTTTTTCATTACTTAATTCTATAATCTTATTTAAAACAGATTTTTTATGAATTTCATTTCTTTCACTTACTTTTAGGTTAGGCGAAAAAAATACTTCTAAATCAGATGCTAATGTTATATCATTCTTTTTAGCATTTTGACGAATATTATTTTGGTAAATATTTCTTAAAAGTTCAGATTTAGAAGAGGTATCCTTAAGAATAAAATCATAAAATTGATTATTAAATTCAACTATTGTCGGATTGGATCGATAATTATCATTCATTGATTTTTTATCAATCCTTGATTTTAAATTAGAGAATCGAATAGCATCTAATTCTCCCAAATTGAAATTATACTCTCTATTATTATCGAGTGCATCAAAAATTTTCACATCCCCTCCCCTAAAAGAATATATTGCTTGCTTAGAGTCTCCAACCAAAAGGTTTTGGTTGATTCCATCGGAAGCATTTTCCAACAAGGGCATAAAATTCTTCCATTGTAGCATAGAAGTATCCTGAAATTCATCGATTAACAAATGTTCATAACGATCACCTAGTTTTTCATAAATAAATGGTACAGGATCATTCGCGATGGTTTGATAGATTTTTTTTGAAAATTCGGCAATCGGAATTATTCCTTTGGAATTTTGAAAATCGGATAATTCATTCTGAAAATAACGAAGAATTGCCATATTGTTCATCTGTTTTTTTATCTCAATAGCAAATAAATAATTAATCAAATTATTAGTTCTAAAATTATTTAAATTGCAAAGACCTTCGTAAATTTTTTCAATAAAGGAATCATCCATTAAACCATTGAATAATTTTTCTTGATCACATGGAAAGCGAGATATATTATCATTAATTGATTTATTTCCAGAAATTAATTTAAATAAATGTGCTATTGTTCCGGAATTTTTATAAGACCAATATTCTGCATGATCGTATCCATTGGTTTGGATAATTTGACATAATTCTTGCGCGGTGGACAAATAAGCTTTTTCAACTTTACTGATAAAATCCTTTAATTTTTTATTTAAATATAGAAAATCTTCGGTTTTCAAGGATTTGAATTCCTCTTCAACTTCTAAAAAATCCTCTGAAAAAACATCTTTTAAGAACTTTTTAATTGAATCTCGAATACCATTCCAACCAGATTCTGAGTCTATAGTTTCATCCACTAAGTTTAAGAATATGGTTTTTAGATCTTGATTTTCCTCCAACTGAATTTTATGCAAAATTGAATTTAAAACTTGGTCAACAATTTTATCCGAATCGAGTTCAATCTCATAATTATTGGGCAAATTCAATTCATTCCAAAATGATCCAGATAATTTTTGGACAAATGAATCTATTGTCATGACGGAAAATAATCCATAATCTTGCAAAATTTGATGGTGTGCATTTTTTGCTCTTTCAATGATTAATTCGTGATTTAAATCCACGGAATATTTTTCTAGAGAATTTGAAACTGAAGTAATTAATTCCGAATTTTTTTGTGCGTAAATTTCATGTAAAAACTTTAAAATACGCTCTCTCATCTCTTGTGCTGCCTTATTTGTAAAAGTAACAGCAAGGATTTTTCTAAAATATCCAAAGGGATCTTCCTTATGAATAGCCAAAGAGATATATTCAATAGCTAATCGATAAGTTTTACCGGAACCCGCTGAGGCTGAATAGAGTTGAATAGGCATCTAAAAAAAATTTACTATTAAAGTTAATTTAAATAATTTAAAATGGATAATATTGTTTAACTTTGTATCCCGTATACAAATCAATAAATTTATAAAAATGGCTCCAAAGGGCAACCAAAAAAAAGCTAAATATATTTTTGTTACGGGTGGAGTAACAAGTTCATTAGGTAAAGGTATAATTGCCTCATCATTAGCAAAACTTTTACAGGCAAGAGGCTTATCTTGTACAATTCAAAAATTTGACCCTTATATCAATGTAGATCCAGGAACCCTAAATCCTTATGAGCATGGCGAATGTTATGTAACAGATGATGGTGCGGAGACTGATTTGGATTTAGGGCATTATGAACGATTTTTAAATACTGCCACCTCACAAGACAATAATGTAACAACCGGAAGAATCTATTATAATGTAATTACCAAGGAAAGGAAAGGTGATTATTTAGGTAAAACGGTTCAAGTAGTTCCTCATATTACTGATGAAATAAAAAGAAATATCTTATTATTGGGTGATACGGGTAAATTTGATATTGTTATTACTGAAATTGGTGGATGTGTTGGAGATATTGAATCATTACCATTTATTGAGGCAACTAGGCAGTTAAAATGGGAATTAGGTGAAAAAAATACGCTTTTTATCCATTTGACATTAATTCCTTATTTATCTTCAGCTGGAGAATTAAAGACTAAGCCTACTCAACATTCTGTTAAAACCTTAAGTGAATCAGGAATACAAACAGATATTTT
>JBJOIA010000169.1:0-2566 GCA_046047395.1 Bacteroidota bacterium
ACCTTCCCTACAATTCCCCTTGATGAAATAACTCCCATCCCAGTTTCAACTCCATCCAATTTACCTTTATTAATAGTTAAATAATTTTTCGATAAATTAACTGAATTATAAACTACCCTGGCAGGCATAATGATATAATCAATTTGATCAATCAAATTATTCTTTAAAATCGCACTATCCATTTCTGCCTGGGAAATATCTTTATTATTAAATAATATCTCTTTTAGTTTTGCATTCTCCTCCACTAATTTCTGGTTTTGATCTCCAAGATGAATATAATCTTCAATCGAATTAATTCGATCTACCCAACTTGAAATCCATTCATTGGATGCATTAAAAAAGATGGCCTTCTGATAATTATTTCGATTAAATATTTGTATAGCATTAAACAATTCCAAAAAAATAAAAAATAGGAATATCCTAATCCTATAAAGGAATTGAAAAATTTTATACATACTTAAATAGTATTTACTAGGTAATTAAAACTGGCTTATAACGGTCTATATTTTTAAGTATTTCCCCAGTGCCACGAACAACCGCTTTCAAAGGATCATCTGCAATATGGACCTTCAATTGAGTCTTTCTTTCTATACGCTTATCTAGACCATGTAACATTGCCCCTCCTCCTGCTAAATGAATACCATTATGGAAAATATCCCCTGATAACTCAGCAGGAGCCCTTTGCAAGGTCTCCATAATCGCTACCTCAATCTTTGTAATTGAACTATCCAAAGCATAAGCAATTTCAGAATAATTTATTAAGATCTCCTTCGGAATACCCGTAATTTGATCCCTTCCTCTAATCTCAAAATCTGGTGGTGCATTCTCTAATTCTGGTAAAGCAGATCCAACCTGAATTTTAATCTGCTCTGCAGAACGCTCTCCTATAATCAATTTATGTTCTCTAGCTAAATAATCCTTAATATCCCTAGTAAACTCATCCCCAGCAACTCGAATTGAATTTTCAACTACAATTCCACTCAATGAAATAATCGCTACCTCCGTAGTTCCTCCTCCAATATCCACAATTAAAGATCCATTTGGTTGTTCAATATCTATACCAATACCAATTGCAGCGGCAATTGGCTCATGAACCATATACACCTCACGCGCCCCAGCATGCTCCGCGGAATCCTTTACCGCTCTTTTTTCAACCTCCGTAATTCCAGAAGGTATACAAATCACCATTCTCAAAGAAGGTGAAAAAAATGAATTGGACTTATCCATCATCTTGATTAAACCACGCATCATTAATTCTGCTGCAGTAAAATCAGCAATTACCCCATCCTTCAACGGTCGAATAGTCTTTATATTATCATTGGTCTTCTCATGCATCAACATAGCCTGTCTTCCAACTGCCATTACCTTATTTGTATTCCTATCCAAGGCAATTATAGATGGCTCATCCACCACTACTTGATTTTTATGAATAATTAAAGTATTGGCTGTTCCCAGGTCAATAGCTATATCTTTGGTAAAAAAATTAAAGAATCCCATACGAATTTTGATAATTAAAGATTCAAATTTAAAAATAATTTTTACTAATATAATTGAAAGCCAAGAAAAACTTTTTCCATTCTATTGAGTTATATAAATATAATACTAAAAAAGACCCTAAAAAACTCCCACAATAATAATTCATTTATATTGAAAAAATTCTAAAATTATATTAAAATTTAACATTGAAAATTATTGTAATTCCTAGGATAATTTATTAGATTTGTACAATTATTTCTGAAAAAAAATTAGAATTTTTCAAAAATTTACTGTCTATGGAGGATTATAACAAAATTATCGAGTCGCTTGGCGTTAAGTTTATCAAATCTAGAAACATTAGAATATTACAACCTATCAAGATAAAAAACTTCTATGATGTAGAAAATTCTCTCTTGATATTGTACAAAGGACAAGTTTCTTTTGGCGAAGAATCCCTTAAAGTTGAGGAAGGTGATATGTTATTTATTCCTGGAGGAAAAATGATTAGTGTAACCTATGGAGACTCCTCCGATCCAAAACCAATATCTAACGAAGAATTCCTTACTAAAAGAGAATTATATTTCAATCAGAATTTGGATCCAAATGCTATCGGCTCGCATTCCAATTCTTTCGGAATGGTTTCTTTCGAAGCAAAAGTTTTTGACTCCGTTAATTTCTTTACTTCCTTAGATATTCCTCCATTCCTGATTAAAAATGACGAAAAATTAGCGATTACCATTAAAGAAATTCTACAAGAAGATTTATTAGATAATATCGGGAAAGGTAGAATTATCAAAATTAAAACAGAGGAAATCATCATTGAAATCATTCGTTATATTATTGAAAATAGACTTTTCGTTGAACAATTAGCAACAAATTCAACTTATTTCAAAGATCCAAGATTAATAGACATTTTCGCTTTCATCAAAGATAATATCGGTGGAGACCTTTCAAATAAAGTTTTAGCTAACGTAGCAAACGTTTCCGAAGATTATGTAGGCCAATACTTTAAAATGCTTACAGGAATTAATCCACAAGATTATATCGAATATCAAAGAATGGAAGCTGCCGTAGGCTTATTAAGAACAAC
>JBJOIA010000170.1:0-4623 GCA_046047395.1 Bacteroidota bacterium
TAACTGCATCTGCTTGAGTTCTTGTGGGCAAATCAAAAGCCTTCATGGTGGCAATATCATAGGGTATCAAAGAATCCCTCGAACTACTTCTAGGTAAAATTTCTTCATTTACAGAAAGAATAATCACCCTATCAAAATCAAGTGTACGGGTTTCCAATAATCCCATCACATTCAGCGTACGTTTTACCTGACCCTCAAAACTAAGTTTCAAACCAGATAAGTATTGACGCAAAAAGGACCGACCAACTTTTAAATCAGATAATTCTTGCCCTTCAAAAGAAATCGCAATTTTTTCAAGACTTTCCTTAACCATAAAAATAGCCTCTACCTGCTCCTTCATGGAATTTTCAGGAAGAACCTTGATCAATTCATAACATAATTTTCCTAGGGAAATTAATATTTCTCTAAATCCAATTGTTTTTTCAGGGAATAAATAAAGAAAAATAGGGATTTCCTTCGATAACTGAGATAATTTTTCCTCAGGAATATATAGGGGAAATTCATTTAGATTTTGATTATCCCAATCCTTCAAATTAAGATAAACACGAAGTAAAGGATTTTTTAAAACCTTGTCTACCAAACCACGATCAAACCTGCCTGGATCCTTACTGATCAACATTTCCCAGAAATCCTCTAATAGATTGAAAATATGGGTTTTTCGAAGAGGATAACCCATGGTTATATTCAAACGATCTTGAAAATAACCCAAATAATCCAAAAAAGAACCCAATAATTGTTCATCTCCTAAAACTAGGGCAATATCCTCTTCCTTGCCATAGTTTTTTTCCCATTCTAAAATTTTATTGATTGCCCAATAAACTTGAGTAGAAGTATTTTTAACTTTTACTATGCTGACTTCCTTTTCTTGATTTTGGTAATTTTCTCCTAACCAAAGAAATTCATTTTTAGCTAAAAATTCCTTTTTTCTTGGATTTGCATAATTTCTTAGCCAAAATCCTGCCCGATGATAGGGATCATTCACATAATAAGAATCAGCATCCCAAAGTATTTCAGCATTTGTGGTGGCCAATATTCTCCGTATTATTTCTTCTTCGGATTTTGAAAGAGCATTGAACCCTAAAAAATATAGTTTTGAAAAATCCATTGGAAGTTTTTTTCCTTCAACCAAATTTTTTACCAATTTCCGGAATAATTGTCCCCTGTAAAATTGTTTCTTATCCTTTAATCGAGATTGAAGCCTAGCGTAAACCTCTAATAAATTTTCATGTAATTTAAAATAAGCTTGTGTATTGGGGGTAATTAATTCGGCTTTATCCTCTGTACCCAATTCTTCCGCCCAACGATCGATAGATTTTGCTTCGGATAAATAATCAAATAAATCTTTTGGTGGAACTAAATACATATCTAAAGTATCAAAATCCTTGAGCATTATTGGTCCCCACCCCATAAATTTATCCAATTCCAAATTGGGCTCTACCGCCTTAAAACAAGAATACGCCTCCAATAAAAGGTCAGTAGGTCCCATTAATTCTGATTCCGTGGCAATCAAAACAAATTCTTCTAAAGAATAAATCACCGGAGAAATTAAGGGAGTAGGAAATACCCTAGCTAGGGCTTTTTTTAAATAAATCCCTCCTCTTTTAGATGGTAAAACCATAATCATATTCTGCAAATCCTCAGAATTATGTTGTTTTACCAAATATTCAGCAACTTCATCTAAAAAGCCTTTCATATATTTAATTATTACATTAAAGATAATGATTAATTTTATTATTTTTGTGCGTGAAAAAATTCATATTCCTAATTTTCTGTTTAATTTTTTCGGAGGGTCTTTCTGCTCAAATTTTGGGTACTCAAAGGCCAATCGGAACAGGATTAAATAATTCGAATGTTAATGCGCCTGGTCAAAATACCAATGGATTTCCCACCCCCGGCCAAGAAAATAATCAAGAGGATTTAACAGGAGGAAGAACAGGAAGGGCCGCATTAGATGATTCCACCAAACAAATTTATTCTCCTAAGACCTTATATTATATCAAACAAGAAGATTGGCTGAACAGTAGTGATTCTACCCATTCCATAGATACAAGTTTAAATCTTTTTCATCGCTATTTAGTAACAGAAAAAAAAGATTTTTATGCAGTGGATTTAGGAGCGCAAGGTACCGCCCTTCGATCGATTTATTTAATGCCCAATCAAAGTCTTGGCACCCAATTAGGGTATAATGCCTATAGACCATACGGCTATAACTCAGATTCGATTTTATATTATAATACCAAATCACCATTTTCAGTGATGGATTATGATATGGGTACCAAAGGCCAATCTCGACTAAACTTTACCTTCAATAGAAATATAGACTCACTTTGGAATATCGGATTAGAGCTTCAACGTATAAATTCAAAAAAGAATTTAATCGATGCCTTATTCCAACAAGGAGACCGTTCCTTAATCAATCATTGGTCCTTTTTATTGCATTCGAATTATACATCTAAAAATCAAAAATATAGGATGTTAACCAATATCAATTTTTTTGATCAGGGAACACGGGAACAAGGAGGGGTACAAATATTGGAAGGAATGAATGAAGACCAAGCCCTAAAATATGTTGATAATTCAGCGATTTTAACAAATGGATTAACTGAATCTGCCGACAGGGATTTAACCCTTCATTATTACCATGAATTTATTGGATGGAAAGGTCTACAATTTTATCAAAAAATTCAATTATCAAGTAAAAGAACGAGGTTCAAAGATTTAGATTTTGTAAATACCCTGGGCCTAGGTATTTATCCTCGAACCTATATTAATTATATTGTTGCGCCAACGAAAGATTCCTTGTATAATGAAATACAATGGAAAGAAATTTCGCATCAAACAGGAATAAAGGGAATTTATAAAGGTTTTAATTATTTAGCCTACTTCAAACAAAGGTATTGGAATGCATTAAATGTAATTGAAAATGCCACCAAAAATCGTTTGGAGAATTATATTGGTTTAAGTTTAAATCAAAAAATTGGCAAAGAAATAGATTTTAATGCAAACGGAGAATATTTAATTGGATCAGATTATTTAATCAATGGTAAATTAACTACCCCCTATGGTTTTGCAGAAGTAAAAAGAATGAATTATAGTCCCAGCCTAAAGGATAATTGGGTTTATAATTCTTCCTTCAGGTGGAACAATGAATTTAAAAATATTACCTTTGACGAATTAAAAGCGGGGATAAAATTACCTTATAAAGGTTTCGTTTTTTCCCCTAGTCTAAGCCTTCAACGAATTGCCAATTTTATTTATTACGACAGTCTCTCTACTTCCATTCAGGCGAAATCTTCCATATCTGTGGTTCGTCCTGGGATAGATTTACGCTATCAAAAAAAGAAATTTTTATTTTGGGCAAATGGATATTTGAATCAGCAATTTGGTCCAGATGTTTTCCGCACCCCTAAAATTGTGGGCCAGGGCACTATTTCCTATGATTTAAATTATAAAACGAATTTATATACCCGAATAGGAATCGATTTTCATTATTATTCTTCCTATTATGCCCCTGCCTATCAAATGGCAATTCAGGCATATCATTTACAAGACAAATATAAAATACCTCAATTTATCCAATTAGACCCATATATTAGTTTAAGAATCAATTACGTTCGCTTATTCTTTAAATATTCCAATGCCTTACAAGGACTTATAACGAAGAATCATTATTCTGCATATTTATATCAGGCAATGCCTGCAGGTTTAGCGATGGGGGTAGTATGGCAATTATTTGATTAATCGCCTAGAATCCTTTTTAAATCTTTCCAGAACGATTTACTATCTTGGATTTTTAATTTATGGGGAAGATATCCCAAATTTTTATGAAGGTTTTTATATTTCTTTAAATAAGGCAAAATTCGAACATAATCCTTATAAGTGGTTATGATTCCCGTATCTTTATCCAATTCAGAGGCAATCTTATCTAATCTTTTGAATTCTTTTTCTGTAAAATCATGGTGATCCACAAAAGTGATTTTCTTTTGAATTTTTCCTAACTTCTCCATTTTTTGGAAAAATAAATCTGGAGTGGCAATCCCTGCAAATGCAACCCATTTTTTAAAAAGTCCTTTCGTTGGCTCCTCATATTCATTAACGGAAAAATAAATCGGAACGGAAAGATGATAATCATGAATTCGATTCATAATATCTTCTTTCTCTTGGATGGAAATTGATTTTGTACATTTAGTAACTAAAACAATATCTGCTCGTTGGATTCCAGGCCTCGGTTCACGAAGTTTACCCTTAGGCCACATATAATCCTGATAAAATAAATTTTGGTAGGGAGTGCAAACGATATTCACATTTCCTTGAAGGTGTTGGTGCTGAAAACCATCATCCAATAAGACAAAATCAATTTTTGAATCAATTTCTTTTATTTTTTCTATAGCCTCTACCCTTTTTTCGCCGACAAAAACTGGCAATTTAGGATAGGTCAACACATAGGTCATTGGTTCGTCTCCACCAGTTTCTGAATTATCCTCTTTGGTTAATTTCCTAAAACCTTTGGTTTTTCTACCATATCCTCTAGACAAAACAGCTATTTTACCATCAAAAGGCCAATTTTCAATTAAATAATGAATTAAGGGAGATTTGCCTGAACCTCCTAGGGATAAATTACCA